>NZ_KB291438.1:7863-36365 GCF_000318295.1 Capnocytophaga sp. oral taxon 326 str. F0382 | reverse complement strand
AGAAGAAGACAGCAACTTATTTGAACTTACGAAATACGAAGATGAAATATCAGGTATTGCAACGGAATTTGAAAAGAACGACAAAAATCAATATAGGTCGTATTACTTTGCCCCTTGTGGCTACGACTGTTTCTCTTCTATAACAGGAACATTTAAACTTATTGCCCCCTCGTATGTGCGCCTCAATGCCCTAACTTTTGAGCAATATGGCAATTGCGAAAAGAAAAACAAAACGTTGCATAACGATACCGCCGATTATTACATATACAAAGTCTCAAATAAGAAAATCTTCTTAGTGAAAAGCACTTCAAAAAATGAAAAAGAAGATCAAGAAAAGGCTAAAAACTATTTGTTAGTAACCGGTATAAAGGAAGATGTAGTATATAAACATGAAACAAAAATGAAGGTGGAAACTAAATTTAAATATATAGGAGCATTACCTACGCAAGTAGAGAAATATGCTCCTGATATACTTCACTTGAAAAAATTCAAGATACTTGCTTCATAACCAATTAGAAGGGATAACAGCTTGGGTATTTGCGGTAAAAGACCTCACCACAGAAACTATAACCTATGTAATACAAGAAAATTGTTATGATGAAAAAGATAAAGAAATGTCTTGCTTTTTTGACTGTACCGAAGCCGAAATAAAGAAGTTCAGACAATAATCCTGAAGATTTGAAAAATTATAAGTTCGATGATGTACTTTTTCACTGGGAAGATAATTATTAAACCAACATATTTAAGTCACAGCAAATCAATGTAGATGATCATTTTCGTGACCTCACGAAAATGGTCGAGATAGCCAAAGTTAATACTAAAAACTGCGTCCGCCTCGTCCGACCAGTCCGCCTCGCCTGATAAATAAACAACAATCAATATATGCTCCCAACACAAACCCAAATCGAGCAACTCATCGCCCACCTCAACGCTACCACACAGCGTGAGGTAATCCGCATTTCTCTATCCCCAGCCGATGACTTAGCCCTCACCGATAGCAAGTTCGGCGGACTCCCCTACATCCCCCAAGGAGGATCCCTCCCTACCAGTGCCGAGGGTAAACCCCTCTTTATGCTAGCGCAAATCAACTGCGAGCAATTGCCCGAAAACAATCTATATCCCAAAAAAGGACTTTTGCAGTTTTGGATAGCACCAACAACTGATTATCTATATGGCTTAGACCTTAATAACCCTTGTAGCAATGATAATAAACGGGTACTCTATTACCCCACTATTACTGAAGCCTTGCCTATAGATGATTTTATCGATGATTACACTTTCGATAACGAGAATCTGCCTTTCAATTCTGGGAAACAATTTGCTTTGCATTTCAGAAAAGATACCGAGAGTATTTCTTTAGAAGAAAGGGCTGCTAACCAACTCTTCTTTGAGAAGTGGAATGAAGCCTTTTCAACCCAAATAACCACTATTGATGAATTTTTCGAGGAAGTACCCAATGATATTTGTGAGGAAATCAATGCTTCTCTCCTAAAAGAACCCACAGGACACAAAATAGGGGGGTATCCTTACTTCATTGAGTATGACCCACGTGAAGAAAACGACCCTCATACGCTCCTTCTCCTACAAATAGATATTGATAACGTTGAAGGAGAAGAGATTTATTGGGGAAATGGAGGTGGCGTAGCCAATTTCTTTATCAGTCCTGAAGATTTGAAGAATTATAAGTTCGACGATGTACTTTTTCACTGGGAAGATAATTATTAAAGATTAGTAGTTAGTTCATAGTTGTTACTCGTTAAAAAGCGTTCCTATTCCCAGCCTAACCCTTTTAATAAAACTGCCCGTGCGGCTCACACTATTATGGATAAGAATAGTATTCTACAGTACAAAAACCAATTCGATAGCATTACACACCATATAGAGAGTGAAGATGCCAAAGAGAAAATAGAAGTATGGTTTGCCCGTGAATTACAAACCATATTGGGCTATGCCCGTTGGGAAAACTTTTTAGTGGCTATACACCGAGCAGTTGCTTCGTGTAAGTCGCAACAAATCAATGTAGATGACCATTTTCGTGAGGTCACGAAAATGATCGAGATTGGTAAAGGAGGAAAGCGTGAAGTGGTAGATTTTATGCTTACTCGTTACGCCTGCTATCTCATTGCACAGAATGGCGATCCTAAAAAAGAAGAAGTGGCTTTTGCTCAGAGTTATTTTGCGGTACAAACACGTAAGGCAGAGCTCATCGAAGAACGTCTTAACTTGCTTTCTCGTTTAGAAACGCGCGATAAACTCAGAAGTGCTGAAAAGCAACTCTCACAGAATATTTATGAGCGTGGCGTTGATGATAAAGGCTTTGCACGTATCCGCTCTAAAGACGATACTGCTCTTTTTGGTGGACATACTACTTTCTTACCAACACTTACCATTGCTGCTAAAAACCTCGCTACGGAAATGACTAATTACAATGTGGAAAGTAATGATTTGCACGGCGAATCTGCCATCACACACGAGCACATACAAAATAACCAAACCGTCCGACAAATGTTAGGACAACGTGGTATCAAGCCAGAAGAATTACCTCCCGCCGAAGATATTAAGAAATTGGAGCGCAAAGTAGCTCGTGATGAGAAAGCAATTGCCGAAAACTCTCAAAAATTACCTAAAAACTAAAATAATAATAACTTACCTGTTACCTATGCTAAGATTCATCGCTCTTACTACCGCACAAAACCGCAAACCGGTGGCAGTACCCGAAAATGGCAAACGCTCCGAACTGTTTGCTCAAAATGTATTCAACGAAGAGGCTATGCGCCAACTGATGACCCGCGATGCCTTTGCCGCTGTAATGAACGCCATACACAATGGCACTAAAATCGACCGCCGTGTAGCCGACCAAGTGGCGACCGCTATGCGCGATTGGGCAATCTCTAAAGGCGCTACTCATTACACTCACTGGTTTCAACCTCTTACAGGGGGCACTGCCGAAAAACACGACGCTTTCTTTGAGCCCGTTACCCGCGACCGCGCTATCGAACGCTTTGGAGGCGGACAGCTCGTACAACAAGAATCGGATGCTTCCAGCTTCCCCAATGGTGGTATCCGCAATACTTTTGAGGCACGTGGCTACACTGCTTGGGATCCTTCTTCACCGCCTTTTGTCTACGGCACCGTGCTTTGTATCCCTACAATATTCATTGCCTATACAGGCGAGGCATTGGACAACAAAACGCCATTGCTCAAAGCCCTTAGTGCTCTCGACCAAGCAGCTACCGAAGTAGCCCGCTATTTCGACAAAAATGTGAGCAAAGTAACCACTACCTTAGGCTGTGAACAAGAGTACTTCCTCATTGATAAAGCCCTTGCTAATACTCGCCCCGATTTGATGATTACCGGTCGCACCCTCTTAGGACATCAAGCGGCGAAAGGACAACAGCTAGACGACCACTATTTAGGGGCAATTCCAAGCCGTGTGTTGGCTTTTATGCGCGATTTGGAGCAAGAGTGCCTATTGCTTGGTATCCCCGTGAAAACGCGCCATAATGAGGTCGCACCTAACCAGTTTGAATTGGCTCCTATCTTTGAAGAAGCCAACCTTGCTGTCGATCAAAACTCTTTGCTGATGGACGTGATGCGCAAGGTAGCCGAGCGCCACGACTTTGTAATCCTATTCCACGAAAAACCCTTTGCAGGGGTGAATGGGTCGGGCAAGCATAACAACTGGTCGCTTGTAACCGATACAGGCGTAAACCTTTTAGCACCTAGCAAAACGCCTATCAAGAACCTGCAATTCCTCACTTTCTTCATCTGCACTATCAAGGCAGTATGCGAATATGAGCCTTTGTTAAGAGCCTCAGTAGCATCGGCGACTAACGATTACCGATTAGGTGCTAATGAAGCACCGCCTGCCATAGTATCGGTATTTATAGGCGAACAGCTTACCCAAGTGCTCAACGCCTTAGAAGTATCGTCTGATAACCTATCTCCCGAAGAAAAAACCGAACTCAAACTGAATGTAGTAGGCAAAATACCCGACCTCTTCCTCGACACTACCGACCGCAATCGCACCTCGCCTTTCGCCTTTACGGGTAACAAGTTCGAGTTTCGCGCGGTGGGCTCTAAAGCCAACTGTGGCAAACCTACAATGGTACTGAGCACCATTGTAGCTCAGCAGCTCACCGACTTTAAGAAAGCAGTTGATGCGCTTATAGAAGGGGGCAAGAAGAAAGAAGATGCTATTTTTAAAGTGTTGCGTCGCTACATTAAGGAAAGTAAGAAAATACGCTTTGAGGGCGACGGTTATAGCAAAGAATGGGAGGAAGAGGCTGCCCGCCGTGGTTTGAGTAATCATAAAACGACACCTGAGGCACTGAAAGAAAACATCAGTGAGAAGGCTGTGGCTTTGTTTGAAAGTACAGGAGTACTGAGCAAAGTAGAGCTTTTGGCGCGTTATGAAATTGGCTTAGAAGAATACGTGAAAACTGTGCAGATAGAATCACGTGTATTAGGCGATATTGCCCGTAATCACGTGGTGCCAACAGCCGTGCGCTACCAAAACACCCTTATTGAAAACGTGAAAGGCTTAAAAGAAATATTTGGCGATAGCTACCAAGAAGTAGCTGCCGAGCAATTAGAGCTCATACGCCATATTTCCGAACATATCAAGGTGATCCACAGTCAGGTAGAGGCAATGGTAGAAGCGCGCAAGCACGCCAATCACCTTCCCGATTTTGAAGCCAAAGCCGATGCCTATTGCACACAAGTAAAACCTTTCTTTGAGGTAATACGCTACCATTGCGACAAACTCGAGCTTATGGTAGATGACGAGCTTTGGACACTGACGAAATACCGTGAATTGTTGTTTAATTAAACAAAAGCGTAGATAAAAAATTAATGAGAAAAAACACAAATCACATAGCAAAACCTTTCTTAAAATGGGCAGGAGGTAAAACACAGCTCATAGAACAAATCAAAAATAATTTGCCTAATTTTGTTCATAATGAGAGTTTTACCTACATAGAACCTTTTGTAGGGAGTGGAGCTGTCCTATTTTGGTTACTCAATGAGTTTCCTAATATGAAAAAAGCAATAATCAATGATATCAACAAAGATTTGATAGATACTTATTGCACTATTGCCGAAAATCCTGAGCCGTTAATAACCATTCTTGAGCATTTACAAAGAGAATACCACGCTTTAGAAGATCAACAAGAGGCTAAAAAAGCATACTATTATGAGAAAAGAGCCTTGTTTAATAGCAGAAATGAAGACAAACTAAGGCAATCAGCCTTATTTATATTCTTAAATCGCACTTGTTTCAATGGTTTGTATCGTGTAAATAGTAAAAATGAGTTCAATGTGCCCATAGGGAGTTACAAACGACCTATGATTTGCGATAAAGAAAACATTTTAGCATTAAGTAAAGCATTACAAAAGGTGGAAATTATATGTGGTGATTTCGAGCAAACCATTCAATATGCCGAGGGGAACACCTTGTTCTACTTTGATCCACCTTACAAACCTTTGAGCAAAACCTCTAACTTCAATGCTTATGCAAAAGACAATTTTGACGATAACGAACAAATTAGATTAAGAGATTTCTGCCAAAAATTAGACAACCTCAATCACTATTGGATACTCAGTAATTCAGATGTAAAAGGGAAAGACAAAAATAATCATTTTTTTGATGAACTATATGCTGACTTTGAGATAAAGCGCGTATTAGCTAAGAGAAGTATCAATGCTAACCCTAAAAAACGAGGGGTATTAAATGAATTATTAATTAACAACTATACTAATAATTTTTTAACTATATGATTTATGGAGGAAAAGGAGGAGGAAATACAAAAACAGGTTTAGCTTTTGAAGGTAAAACTGATTTAGCAGAATTTCTAAACTCTCAAAAAGGTTATGAAGTAAAAGAAAATAATGTTTTTTACAAAGGAGAACTTGTTGGAAGAATTTTTAAAAAATACGGTTTCTATGATTTCCTAAAAGAGTTAGATATTGATTGGAAACAATTAATATCTAAAAGATTACTGCCCGATGATAGTATATTTGTAATTATAGCAAATACATTATTCATAATTGAATGTAAATTTCAACAAGTAGCAGGTTCAGTAGATGAAAAATTGCAAACTTGTGATTTTAAAAGAAAACAATACCAAAAACTTTTATCAAAAGCAAATATAGAAGTAGAATACATTTATCTATTAAGTGATTGGTTTAGGAAGCCTGAATACAAAGATGTTTTAGACTATATTCATAGTGTACATTGTTATTATTTCTTTGAGTATATTCCATTAATAAAATTAGGTTTGCCTGTCCCTGAATAATGCTTAACCCCTATTTCAAATCTCAAGACAAATCATTTTACCTCCTTCACGGAGATACGATGGAACTATTGCCACAGTTTCATCGCAAGTTTGATATGGTCTTTGCAGATCCTCCTTATTTTTTATCAAATGGAGGACTTACTGTAAATAATGGCGAGATTGTAAGCGTTAATAAAGGAGATTGGGATAAATCAAAAGGGATAGCTTTTGTAAATGATTTTAATAGACAATGGCTTACTTTAGTACGCGAAGTGATGAAAGAAGAGGCTACTATTTGGATTAGTGGTACGATGCATAACATCTTTTCAGTAGGACAAATACTTACAGAATTAGGTTTTAAAATACTCAATATTATCACTTGGGAGAAAACCAATCCACCCCCTAACTTTTCTTGTAGGTACTTTACCCATTCTACTGAGCAAATCATTTGGGCAAGAAAAGAAGAAAAAACGCCTCATTACTTCAATTACGAACTAATGAAACAGCTGAATGGTAATAAGCAAATGAAAGATGTATGGCGTTTCCCCGCGATTGCTCCTTGGGAAAAGTCGTGTGGCAAACACCCTACTCAAAAACCCTTATCAGTACTTACAAGACTTATTTTAGCTTCTACCCCACCTAATGCTTGGATATTAGACCCTTTTACAGGGAGTTCAACTACAGGTATTGCGGCTAATTTGCAAGGCAGAAAATTTGTTGGTATTGATAAAGAACAAGAGTTTTTAGAGCTGAGCAAAAACAGAAAATTAGAAATACAAAACCCTGATATATTTAAAAAATACAAATCCCGATTATAAAAAACTAATGAAGCTATAGTTTTTTCTTTTTGGAGAAGCAATTCTTTATTCATTGTTGGTTTTTCTATATAACATACTCTAAAAGTAAATGATTATCCTTTGCTAAAATTTCTTGCCCATACAGCTCGTCATTCGTCTCTCGTCATTCGTAATTCGTCTCTCGTAATTCGTCATTAAAAAAAGCGTCCATTCCCTCACGCTTGGGCGATGCACCCCTTTTTGCGCCGTACTTTTGCCCCAGAATTTTAAAAGTATTACGCAATGAAAACCTTTTTGAACATCGCCCTTTTTTTAGTGCTTCCGCTTGTAGCACATTCGCAAGATATTACCCAAACACTTAGGGGTACTATTTACGACCAAAGCACTCACGAACCACTCATCGGGGCTACCATAGTGGTGCAGAACTTTCAACCTGTTATCGGGACAACTACCGATGAGGCGGGAAACTTTTCGATTACTAACCTCCCCTTAGGAAGGGTGAGTTTGGAAATTTCTTATATAGGTTATGAGAGCCGCGTGATTCCTGAGGTACTCATTACTTCAGCCAAAGAAGTCGTGCTCAGCATCGCTCTTAAAGAAGCTGCCACTGAGCTTGAAGGCGTGGAAGTAGTAGCGGGTATCCGCAAGGAGAAAGCCCTCAATGCAATGGCTACCGTGAGTGCCCGCACCTTTTCGGTAGAGGAAACACAGCGCTATGCCGGCGGACTTAGTGACCCTGCGCGTTTGGCGTCTGCCTTTGCGGGGGTCTCTACGGGTAATTTGCAGGACAACTCTATTGTCGTGCGCGGTAATGCTCCGCAAGACGTACAATGGCGATTGGAAGGTGTGGAAATCCCTTCGCCTCAGCATTTTTCTGGCGGAAATGTCATCGGGGGCGGATTAGTGACGCTTTTTAGCAATCAGGTGATTGGCAATTCCGATTTTCTTACAGGGGCTTTCCCTGCCGAGTATGGCAATGCGCTCGCTGCTGTTTTTGATGTGAAAATGCGCACAGGTAACACTTCCCGCTACGAGCATACGGCACAAGTGGGCGTATTAGGACTCGATTTTGCTTCTGAGGGTCCGCTTTCACGTGCCAAAGGGGCTTCTTATCTCTTCAACTATCGCTATTCTACTTTGGGATTACTCAGCGATTTGAAAATCAACAAAACCGGTCAGCGTATTAAGTACCAAGACCTTTCCTTTAAATTGAATTTCCCTACTGAAAAAGCAGGTACATTCTCTCTTTGGGGTATCGGAGGGATTGACAACACTCATAAAGATGCTTTGAGTGCTCCTGCCAACTGGAAAACCGATATCGACCGCGTGAATAACAATTGGGATACTTACGTGGGTACAGTAGGGTTGCGCCACCAAATCACCGCTGGCGAGCGTAGTTTTGTAGAATCACACATCGCTTTTTCGGGTACTGACGACCGTATTAGCACCGATTATCTTTCCGATGATGCTTCAGTATTCACCCCCGATAGCCGACTTAAAAAACAAAACGGCACACTCACTTTGGCGACCTCGCTCACTCATAAGTTTTCTCCTTTGGCTACTTTGAAGGTGGGACTCACCAGCAAACAACTTTTCTACAAGTATAACCTCAGCGCTGCACAGGATTATGTGCCTTCCACTTATGCGCGCATCGTCAATTCAGCGGGTAGTACCAACCTTACTGAGGGCTATGCCCAACTCAAATACCAGCTATCACCTTCACTTTTGGCTAACGTAGGGTTGCGCACTCACTACTTTGGTTTGAGTAAAGAACTCTCTCTTGAAAGTAGAGCAGGATTGGCTTGGAAACTTTCCGACAAACACAGTTTGAGTTTCGGCTATGGCAAACACTCTCAAGGAGAAGATTTGAATGTGTATATGATAGAAGTAGGGGGCGTAGCTGTGAATAAGGATTTGAAGCTGAGCGATGCACATCATTTTGTATTGGGTTACGACTGGATGCTTACCGATAAATTGCGTTTCAAAGCCGAAGCCTATTATCAATATCTGTGGAATATCCCAGGGGAAGAGGGTACCAGCTATTCGCTTATCAATTTGCGACGGGCGTTGTATCTCAACAAAGCACTCGTGAATAATACCAAAGGGCGCAATTATGGTATCGACCTTACTTTGGAGCGCTTTTTGGGCGATAATTATTACTATCTCATTACGGGGTCTATCTTCAAATCCGAATATAAAGCGGGGGATAATGTGTGGCGTAATACGCGCTATAACAAGGGTTTTGTACTGAATGCCCTCTTTGGTAAAGAGTTCTATTTTGCCAATAACCGCAAGGTGCTCGATGTGAATGCGCGTGTGAGTGTAACCGGAGGTGAGCGTTACAGTCCGATTTTAGAAAGCCAATCATTAGCCCAAAAACGTGTGATATACGATGAAAGTCGGGCTTTTAGCGAGCAATTCCGCACTCTTACATACGCCGACCTTACTGTGAATTACCGCATCAACCACCACAAGAGTAGTAGCGTGTTCTCTTTCCAAATGAAGAATGTACTCGGGGCTCCTATCTATATCGACCATAATTACAATTACCAAACCGGACAGATAGAACTCAGCAAAGCTACTTTGGTGATCCCTAATATCAGTTATAAAATAGAATTCTAACTTCTTATCTCTTACCTCTTATCTAAATAAAATGAAAAAATATAATCACCCTATTTTGTTTTTTACCCTTTCCCTTGTGATTCCTTGGGTATTGTGGTTTGTGGTGGCTTATTGGAGTCACCAGCCAAAAGCACCTAATGCTTTTTGGACAGGCTTTTTTGAATTGGCAGGCTTGTTATCTCCTATGGGCGTGGCTACCTACCTCTTTGTAGGCAATAAGGAGCTCTTATCCGACCTCAAAGGGCGTTTTGTAGGCAGAAAATTGCTCACCAACCGCTATTTTTGGATTACCCTCTTGTTTCCACCCCTTTCCATTGTGGTGGCACAACTACTTTCGCTCGATTTAGGGCATAGTCTCGACCAGTTTTACATTTCAGGAGAGCCTAGTTTCAGTTCAGCGCCTTTCAATGCTTGGTTTGTGCTATGTTTGGCACCGGTGTTCGAAGAATTAGCTTGGCATACTTACGGCACTGATGCTTTGCGTAGCAGGTGGACGCTTTTTACCTCGTCGGTTATCTTTACCGTATATTGGGGGTTATGGCATTTGCCTTTGTTCTTTGTAAAAGATTATTACCAAAGCAACATACAAGCGGAAGGGTGGATTTATACGGCCAACTTTTTTGTGAGTCTGTTTGCCTTTGTGTTTATCATCAACTGGCTGTATTACAAATCAGGGCGCAATGTACTAGTAGCCATATTGTTTCATTTGGTAGCCAATGTTTCTAACGAAATCTTTGCCACCCACCCCGACAGCAAACTGATACAAACAGGCTTATTCGCCCTACTAATGGGCTATATATTAGTTAAAGAAAGACGATTGTTTTTTAGTGAAGAGTGAAAAGCACGGCATTTGCATTTAAGATAATAGGTTTATACTTTATTAATAAACTACAAAAAATAGTAGGGAATATTAGATGTTTTCTCTTTAAAAAGTTACTTTTGCGGATTGCCCCCTTCCTTTCGGGAAGGGGGAACGGGGGTTAGGCTTTTAAATGTGAACGCCCTGAGTGAAAAGGGAAGAATTTGGTTATTAGTGAATAAATACCTACTTTTGTAGAGCAAAAACACCTTATTTTCTAACATTAGTTAATATGCACTTAGTCTAACATCTCAAAATATTCAATATCAATTATATGAACGCAAAACCAAATCCTGAAAAGCCAGCTATAGTAGTCTTTTTTGTTATATTTGCTATAATGCTAATTGCCTCCTTAATGTTTATTTTTGAAGGGGGGTGGGGGGCTATTTATATTTTTATTCTTGCATCGGCAGTGAGTATCGTTATAGCATTTCTGTTCTTTACCTACTTTAGTTTGTATTACAAATGGGCACGCTGGGGCTTGGCCACAGTTGTACTATTTACAGCTATTTCGTTGTTTGATTTATTTCATAATGATATCATAGATTATTATTCGGATAAGATAACTCCAAAGAAATACAAGAACTATAATAACTTGTTTAGTAGTGCACCTTATCATAAACAAGGCAAGACTATTAGCTTTCTTTCTAAACGCGAAGGTCCTGGGTATGGTAGTACGACTACTGTTGTTTTCTTGAATGATAAAAATGAGCTTATCTTGATAGAAGGAGCTGAAAGACTCTATAAATATGATACTTATGGCAACCTCATTGCCGAATACTACATTAGGCAAGGATATTACGCAAATGATGTGATGAAGAGTTGTTACTTTGACTCGCGTAATAACAAATACCTTACTTGGGCTATTGATGGTGATACTGTACCTAAACCTATAACTTTTTTAAAAGAATCGGCAGAGTGGAATGACAGTGAAAGTGAAGCTTTTTTTGAAGAAATGAAACAAACAACTGATGCTTTTTTTATTGATGATGAAGTCTATATATACCGAAAAGAACCTGAGAATAGACAGTTAAATGACTTGAAGGTTATTTTTAGCAAAGACAACGAGTGGTACTATTTTTTTCTTCCATTTAACAGAAAATATGAAGAACGTGATGAAGAAGGTTTTTTGCGAGGTCTTATCTCTAAAAATAAAGTAAAAAGCTTTATGAATTTTGAAGAATGGGAGTCTACCAAGCTTGATAGTGAGCAACGTAAAGGCATACAACCGCAATATACGAGCTATGATAACAAAGATTTTTACTACGATTTGGTAATAGATGGGGTTACTTTTAATATAAGTGATTATAGAGAAAGAAACACTAACCTAAAATTGCTTACAACTTATTTTAGTACTCCTACAGAAACTATGGAGGTTTTTGCTCACCTGAAACTCTATAGTAATAAGAATTTGCACTATAAACTGTTTAATGATAGAGGTAGAACTTACATCATTAAGGATGAATAATAGGAGAAAAAGAATTAAAATAAACTAATGAAAACCCCAGCTGGCGCGAGTCACATACTTGCTTGCAGGTTTCAGTGACTTTAGCTCGTGCTTATCATCCCAAGAGCTTGCAGCTCTATTGTAAATTTACAATATTCTATTACCTCCTCAACCTGCCAAGCTATACAATGCAGAAGAATGAACAGAACATTATAATACAATTAAACAAAAACGAAAGATTTATGAAATTACAAAGACTAATTATTACTATATCACTTATTACTTTATTATTTGCTTGTAATTCAAGTGAGAATTACTTAAAAAGCCATAAAGTTTTCCTATACTCTAAGGAAATTGTTCAAGAAAAGAATTATAAAATTAGTGTTAAAGAAGCTAATGATTTATATGTCAAATATTTATATAACAATAAAAAAAGCAAGGATTTAGATTATGATGAAACGCTTCTTTCTCCAACCCTAATTATTGATGATCATTATGTATATTCTTTTCAGAATTTAGTTATGCAAAAGGTAGCAGTTTTTGGTATTTGGATAAATGCCAATACAGGAGAAATAACTACTAATGATGAGTCTATATGGTTAGAAGAAAAAGATATTGTTTCTTTTAAGAAATAAATACCCCTCAAGCTGCCAAGTAGCTCAATGCAAAATAACTAAAGCCTAATTATAAGCGTATGAGCAACACGATCGCGCCAGCGAAGGAAATAAGCAACATTTTTATCTTGGACTTAAAAGATAAAGATGTATAAAAAATAAATAATATGAAACCAAAAATAGAAGTAAACTTTAATGAAATAATTGATGACTTCAAAATATTGTTATCTCAATCAGATATGATAATAGATAATGAAGGTAATGAAATTTTATTAAAAGAAGGTTTAGAAATAGATATTTTTGAGCCTGATTATGATGAACAAAATAATAGAGATGATATTGTTGCAAGTGGTTTTGTCACAGAATGCATCAATCCACTTTATAAACAAGTGAAATGGTGTTGTAAAATTGATAAAAAAGGAATAAAGCACATATCAGATGAGTAATGTATCCCCCGCTGGCGCTGTCAAAAAAAGACTCAAAATCGCTTTTGCGTCGCTACACTTTGCCAAAGTTTTAATTGCTTGTCGTGCTACGACCTTTGGCAAAGATGATTACTCTGATTATCAAGAGCTTTTGTAGTATGTTATGTAGGGGCGTTTTGCAAACGGCCACCCCCGCTGACGCGAGTCACATACTCGCTTGCAGGTATTCAGCGACTTTAACCCCCGCTGGCGCGTTTCTTGTAGCTCGTGCCCATCATCCTAAGAGCTTGTAACTCTATTACAAATTTACAATATTCTATTACCCCTTCAAGCTGCCAAGCAGAGTAAAATAAACTAATAGATATAAACAAATTAAAATTATATGAAATACTTTTTATTTATATTGTTATCGAGTTTTTTGTTTTGTTGTAATAATAAACAAAATAGTGAAGGGAAGTTGCTAAAGGAAACTTCCTCCCAAACCTCTTCTGCTCAAACAAAGGAAATAAAGCAAGAGGAAGAAATTGACAATGAAGTATTGACAATGAAGAAAGATAAAACATTAGAAGATGATTTGTTGATGCTTAAAATGTAGCTTTTTGCAAATGTTTAGGACAAGGAGTGTTCGGTATAAAAAAGAAGGAACCCAATACTTACAAATTGATACCTGATGCTACTACAGGTGGATATCTTCAGTGTAGTGAGCATCTCGATATAGAGTGGATAGTAGCAAATCCTACCCTTGATAAGCTCGTTGAAAATTGGTTAAGTAAACCCTATTATAAAACCTTTCAAGAGAAAGGAAGTCCTAAACGCTATCCTACTTATATGAAGTGTTTAGATTTCTACAATAGTAAGGCACTTAAAAAATACTTAGATTCTGTTCGTGTAGTATTAGAGAAGAGATATAAAGCAAGTGATGAAAAATATTGCACAGCAGCAACAAAAACGGATGATATTTATTATGACACCCCGCTTTACAGAAAAAGATAAAAAACAAGGAAGACAAGCTATTAATTCTAAAAAACATTGCTTTTTGTAATTGTATGGAATACGAATATGAACAAATTGTAAAAGAAACCCCCAATTTATACTCTTTGTTCATAGATAGAAGTAGAGAGGATTATATTACTTACGGAGGATTGGATACAAACCTACTAAAAAATGACCTATCTTTTGACAATCTTGTAAAGGAATGGCATAAAAAAGAGTATGAAGCCTACCCCGCAGATGATAATGGAGAGAAAAGATATCTAACAATTATGAAATGTATAGATTTTTACAATAGTAAGAAACTTGAACTGTATATAGATTCTCTTAGAGTAAAAGAATTACAGTAAGCTATGTGCGTTTTTTTATCTAATAACAAACTACTTTTGTAGTACTAAATTATATTGTGATTATGAAGAAAGAAAGAGCGGGTATTATTCATTTTCTCACCCAAGAAGAAGGCGGACGACAGCACCCACCTATATGTAAAGTCTATTATCCTACCACTCATATTGCGCAATTGGAGCAGCCTCATTGGAGTATCGTAATTACCTTTGACGAGCCTATAAAAGAAGGAATGTATAGTGCTTTGTGCAAAGTCAGATTTTTATTTGAGCACGCCCCGCAATATATTTTGGACGAACTAGAAGAAATGGAGGTCTATGAAGGGGCAAGATTGGTAGGAAAAATCGTATTTGAATAATGAAAACACTATTAAAAAAATTACCCCGCTGATGCGAGCTTGTAGCTCGTGCCTATCATCCCAAGAGCTTGTAGCTCTATTACCCCCACAGGCGCGAGTCAGTGAGAGAAATCCTTTAGACTTTATACCTAATATAACACACAGAAACAAAAACTATTTTCAATATGACTATTATAGATCTTATAAAACTTATCAAGCCTATTCCTGAACTATATATTAGGAAACATAGCATATTTTGTTTTGAAGCCTTTGTTAATGGCTGGCATTATCGTGATACCAAGGAAGATGTAAAAGCTAGTGTCTTATACACAGAATTTTATGAATGGCTAAGAAAGAAATATAAGATTAATAATACTATGGGTTGGGCTAATATCCTTTATTATAAATTTGAAACTGAAGAAAGGGCTTTGGATGAGTTCTTCGTCTTATTCAATACTTTTTATAAAGAAAAATACAAAACAAGTCTATGGTAAAGGGTAATATTTAAAAATGCAACATACTAATACAAAAGATTTCTATTGGCAAAATCGTATTTGAATAATGAAAACACTATTAAAAAAATCCCCCTATCTACTGATATTATTTCGGTTTTTGTTAGCCCCTACTATTCTGTGGGTGGCGTATAAGGTAGAAGAACCCACCACAAGACTATGGATAGTAGTTTTTATCGTTTTAGGACTATTGTCGGATATCTTCGATGGGATTATTGCGCGCTATATGGGGGTCTGCACCGTGGCAATGCGGCGAATGGATAGCCAAACAGATTTGATTTTTTGGCTGTGCGTGGGCGTGGCTTGTTATCACCTCAATCCCACTTTGATAGCTGCCTATCGGTATGAAATTATTGCCCTTTTTGTAATGGAAGGACTCTGCTATGGGGTGAGTTTTTGGCGATTTGGCAAAGAAACTTGTACACACGCTTTTCTTTCCAAACTGTGGGGCGTATGCTTATTAGTAGCTTTTATCTCGCTCATCGGCTTTGGTTACGGAGGTTTCCCCTTGCTCTTGGCGGTCTATTGGGGACTTTTCTCGCAATTGGACGTCATTCTTATCATTTTGTTACTACCCAAATGGCAGAACGATATCCCGAGTAGCTACCACGCTTATCTGCTGAGAAAAGGAAAAGAAATTAAGAAACACAAGTTGTTTAATTAACAAATGAAAACAGAAAAAATATTATTAGCAGGAGCGACCGGCTATTTAGGTCAGTATATACTGGCTGAGCTCCTAAAAAAAGAATACCCTACCCGTATTGTGGTGCGCAATAAGGCAAAAATAGCACCCGCCTTACTCACGCACCCGCTATTGGAAGTCGTAGAAGCCGAAGTAACCCAGCCTGACACCCTACAAGGAGTATGTAAAGGGGTGCATAAGGTGATTTCAACTGTAGGGATTACCCGCCAAAAAGATGGACTTACCTATGAGCAGGTAGACTTCCAAGCCAACAAGAACCTACTTGATGAAGCCTTACGCGAAGGAGTACGTAAGTTCATATATGTATCCGTATTCAAAGGAGAAGCCATGCGACATATAGCCATTGGAGCCGCTAAAGAACGTTTTGTTGATGCTCTTAAGGCTAGTGGATTAGACTATTGTATCATACGCCCCAGCGTTTTCTATAGTTATATGACTCTATTTTTCAAAATGGATAAGAAGGACATAATACACCTATTTGGCAAAGGACAATATACCATGAATCCCATTCATGGGGAAGACTTGGCTGAGGTCTGTGTCGCCCAATTGGAGCGTTACGAACGGGAAGTCAATGTAGGAGGAGCTGAGATTTTTACACAAACGGAGATGGCTCATTTGGCTTTTGAGGTACTCCATAAACCTGCCAATATAATTTATTTGCCTGACTGGGTACGGCGTTTGATCCTAAAAATGGGCAAATACCTCCTCCCTAAAAGTATCTATGGTGCTATGGAATTTGTCCTTACCATTATGGCCATGGATGTTGTAGCTCCTATGCAAGTAGGCAAACATCGGTTAAAGGCGTTTTTTGAATCTATAAATTCATCAGCTGATAGATATTATCTAAAACGATTAAAACAGAGTGGAGAATTTGAGTATTCTCTAGGGGCTAATGCTGAAGAAATTAAGCATATAGAAGAGGAATTGGGCATATTGCTTCCTGAAGTATATGTAAATTTTCTTTCAGAATGTGGTTCCTGCAACTATGGCGATGTGTATATCAATGGTATTTACAAAGAAAAAGACAGTATATCTTATCCTATTGTGGAACTAACTAAACAACTAAGAGACGATTTACATCTCTCAGAGGATTTTATCGTACTACATTACGAGGTGGACGAGTTCCTAACCTTATATAAAGTTTCTAATGGGGTACGCCTAAAAGATGCGAAGGTCTTCGAAGCAGAGGTATTTTGCAATGATAAAGGGGAATTTGAAATAGACAAACCTACTCCTATGTTTGATTCTTTTGAGGAATATTTTGAAGACTTTTTAGACTTAGCAGAAGAAGATTAACCCAATGAAAACAGAAAAGATATTATTAGCAGGAGCAACCGGCTATTTGGGTCAGTTTATATTAGCTGAGCTCCTAAAAAAAGAATACCCTACCCGTATTGTGGTGCGCAATAAGGCAAAAATAGCACCCGCCCTACTCACTCATCCGCTATTGGAAGTGGTAGAAGCCGAAGTAACCCAACCCCAAGCCTTACAAGGTGTATGCAAAGGGGTGAGCCAAGTAATTTCGACCGTAGGGATTACCCAACAAAAGGACGGACTTACCTACGAACAAGTGGATTATGGAGCCAACAAAAACCTCCTCGATGAGGCTTTGCGCGAAGGCGTGCAGAAATTTGTGTACGTATCGGTATTCAAAGGTGAAATGATGCGACATATCGCCATTGGGGCTGCCAAAGAACGCTTTGTCGATGCCCTTAAAGTCAGTGGGATAGACTATTGTATTGTGCGACCCAGTGGTTTTTACAGCGATATGGGTAACTTTTTAAAGATGGCAAAAGGGGGAAAAGTGCGTTTGTTTGGCAAAGGACAATACACAATGAACCCCATTCACGGCGAAGATTTAGCCGAAGTGTGCGTGGCACAATTAGAAAGTGCTGAAAAAGAAGTGAACGTAGGGGGTGCTGAGGTCTTTACGCATACCGAAATTGCGCGTTTGGCTTTTGAAGTGTTGCACAAACCTGTGAAAATAAGCTATTCACCCGACTGGTTACGGCGTTTTATTTTGAAAATAGGCAAATATTTGATGCCAAAGAGCGCTTATGGTACTGTAGAGTTTGTTTTCACTGTAATGGCAATGGATTCAGTAACCCCTCTAAAAGTAGGAAAACACCGATTGAAGGCGCATTTTGAAGCGATAAAAGATTGTTAATCACAAAAATAATTGTACATTTGCCAAAAAATAGAAAGATATGAGAACTACAAATTATAATATGATAAATTACAATGTAAGTATTCCTGAGGCAGAAGTGCCTATTTTTGAGTCTCTTTTCAAGAAGTACAATGTGATTGTAGAGCCAGTGAATATAGTAGCTGAACCTATTGAGGAGTATGTACCCAACAAAAAAACCATTGAAGCTATTGAAGAAGGCGATATGTTAGTAGCAAAATATAAAAAAGGACTTGTAAAAGGCTATACCAACGCAAAGGAAATGCTAAATGATATTTTTACTAACCGGAAATTATAAAGGTTGTATGGAGTGCCATATAGAACCTGATTTGCTATTGATTTGGAAGCAATACGAAGAAGAAAAGTTGATCACACTAAACAGAATAGGCACACATTCTGAGCTATTTAGTTGATGATATAAGAAACAAAAATCCCCTTGTATTTTACATACGAGGGGATTTTTGTTGGGATACACAAGAAGTGAAAAGTGTTTTGTTAATTAAAAATTCTGATAAATTGAGGGTTAAGGATTTACGTTCCTGCTCTAATATTTTTAGAAAAAAACTCTAAAAACATTTGTTTATTAGAGAGAAAGTCTATATTTTTGCAGGGTTAATAAATCGTAAAAATGATGAATAGATCGCCGCCTTTTTTAATGTAAACAAGTTCAATTATTTTAACAGAACAAGCAACAACAACAATCTGATATAATGAAAACAACAATGAAATCTAAAGGCAACGGGAGTCGGGAGACTTGCCGTCGCAACCAACTACTGCGCTACCAAGCGGTAATGAATGAGTTCAACGCTCACGATGCGCGTTATATCCCTATTACGGTAATTTGGCGAGAGTTTATCTATCCTAAATTCTTTATTTCGCGCAAAACGCTTTATCATATCCTCAATATTGATGTAGAGCAGGAGTTGAAAAATTTAAACCTTTAAACAACAATGGCTGTTCAGTCCTCGCCTGAACAGCCATTTTTTTAAACTTTTCACCATATACCCAGCTGTGAGACCCTGCTGGGCTTTACTTTTTACTTCTCACTTTCTGTTCCCATTGCCAAGCCGAGCGCATCGCATCGTCCAAAGAGCTTTGGGCTTTCCAACCGAGTACCTTGTTGGCTTTATCGGTATTAGCATAAGCAGCGGTGATATCACCAGCACGACGTCCTACAATTTGGTAGTTCAATTTCTTGCCCGATACACGTTCAAAACTTTGGATTACTTCCAAAACAGTACTACCTTTGCCAGTTCCTATATTGAAAACTTCATAGTTTTCAGTATTCTTGCTTTCTAACAAACGTTGAAGCGCAATTACGTGGGCTTTAGCCAAATCCACTACGTGAATATAATCGCGAATACAAGTGCCATCGGGGGTAGGGTAGTCGCCGCCAAAAACGGAGAGTTTCTCGCGCAAACCTATAGCCGTTTGGGTGATATAAGGCACTAAATTTTGAGGTACGCCTAAGGGGAGTTCGCCTATTTCGGCTGAAGGGTGTGCCCCAATAGGATTAAAGTAGCGCAAGGCAATCGCGTTGAGTGAAGGGGTAACCTTACAAGTGTCGGCAATAATCTCCTCACTGATTTGCTTGGTGTTACCATAAGGCGATTCGGCTTTTTTCACAGGAGCGCTCTCAGTAATAGGCAACTCGTCCGCCTGACCATATACGGTACAAGACGAACTGAAAATGAAGTGTGATTTAGGCAACTTACTGAGTTCTTGCAACAGATATACCAATGAAGTGAGGTTGTTTTCGTAGTATAAAAGCGGTTTTTCCACGCTTTCGCCTACTGCTTTAGAGGCAGCGAAGTGTATGAGTCCTTGTACATCGCGATGACGTTTGAAGAAATCTTGTACATCAGCTTTATCACGCAGGTCGAATTTCTCGAAGAGAGGCTTTTTGCCAGTGATTTTAGTAATGTGTTCTAACACGCTTTCTTGGGCATTGGAAAGGTTATCGATAATAACCACGTCAAAGCCAGCGTTTTGCAATTCTACTACAGTGTGAGAGCCTATAAAGCCCAATCCACCGGTTACTACTATTTTTTTCATTTGTTTATTAATTGAGTCACATTTATTATTTAAGGCTGATACAGATGTACTGTCCATATTGGTTGTATTTATCTATATCTTCAAATAGACTAATATATGCGTAAAAAACTTTGGCATATAGTTTTCCATTACTACCCATAAACCTTTCTACTTTTTCCTCTTTATCATACATAACAATCCATTCAGTAAAAGTAGTTGAAAATACTTTCTTTATTTTATTTGTTTCATCAACATTATAAAGTGAAAACTCCATAACTTTTTCTGGATCAATATCATCAAGGGTTATAAAATGCTGTTTATCGGGGGTGATATAAGGATAGCCAGATAAGATAAGTTTTCTACCTGTGGTTTTATCAACCAAGGCACACCCCCAACTATCATAGTACATAGCACTAATAAGATATTGGTTTAGAGGAGGTATTTCACCCATATAAGAATGAAGACTATCAAGATAAGTAATATATTTTTGTTTGCATTCTTCGCAAGGCAATCGTAGTTTTCCTTTTACCGGTTTGATGACATTGGTAGTATCTAAAAAATCAACAGCGTTGGCTTTTTCGGTGAGATATTCGTCTTTAGTCACAAAGCGAATGCTTATTTTCTTTAGTGGTTTCTTGTCTTCAGTAGTAATCAGGTCTTTGTAATTGAGTTTAATCTGGCTAATATCGCCAGTTTGCTCTTGCTTTATAAAAACCTTTTCCCATTGCCACATAGTTACATTATTTCCACTAGGCGTCTTGTATTCCCTTTGAATGTTATACTTTATAGCGTACCAATACATAAGTTCTTCTATGACCTCCACTTTTTCTCCGTAAGGTAGTTTGCCAAGACGAGTACTTTTATCATCAGCTCCTTCGTAAAACTCAATGCCATCACGAGTGGTAACAAACACTTTCTTGATAGTAGGTGTTTTATAATCAATAGGATTGCCTATTTTTTCATCTTCAGAGTTTATATTCTCAGCTGAATTCTTCTCTTCTGTATAAATCTCATCAGCTGTTTTACTTGTCTCTTCATGGGCAGGAGAGGATGAAAAATATTCACAGCCGCTAAATAGACAACAACTGATGAATAAAATTGGTAATAAGCGTATATGTAAATAATTGTTGTAGGGGTTCACAAGTGTTAATTTTTGGGAGTTTATAGTTCATTGAGCAATTCGTCTAAATCAATAGCTTCTTTTTTGCCAGTACGTATGTCGTCAGCCTCTTTTAACCCCTTAAAAAAACGTTTTTTGAGTTCTTTTTGTTCATTAAGTACAACATTTGATTTTGTACTATTTTTTTTTAGTTTTAGTAATCGACACAAAATCAAGATTCTTAACGAATTCTATAAATGATAAAGCTTGCGGACTATTGTCTATGGTGATTGTGTAAGTCATTTGTTTTTATTTTATCGCTACAAAATTACAAAAAAGAAAATGATTGGCAATAAAATAGCTTGTTTTTTTCGTTAGCGTTTCCCAATTTTCATTACCATTTCTTCAAAATTTTCTCTCGGTACGATAGCTTTGTTGCGCACACGGGTGCGATAGTTGTAAATCGTATTGGTGGAATAGTGCAAGAAAGTGGCTATTTTAGAACTATCGGTGATACCTAAGCGGATAAGGGCAAAGATGCGCAACTCGGGGGTCATTTCGTGAGGTTTGGGGGCAAAACGCTCGTCTTCGGCTAATAGAGCGTTGAACTCGGTGATAAAGTGGGGGAATAGATGCAAGAAAATATCGTCGAACAGCTTGTAGAACTCTTTCAGCTCTTGCTCTATCATCTCGGTAGAGCGGAGCACTTTGTTGAGTTCGTCCCAATTGCGGTCTTTTGCTTTTTTGGTAAGCATTTTTTGATATTTTTCTAATTTGCTGATGTACACCGAACACAAGTTGAAAAACTCGCCTATATAGGCTTCTTTTACTTCGTTGCTTTCGTTGAGTTGGGTTACTACCTCGCGCAGGTGTTCGTTGAGTTGCTCTAAATCTTGGTTTTTGTGGTAGAGTTCCTTGCGTATTTTGGCGATGCGCTTCATTTGGCGGGTAACCAATACTACGGCAATAATGAGGAAAACGGCAAACAACCCTACTAACAGCAAGGCGTTGCGCAGTTTGGTATTCTGACTGTGAATGCGTTCCTGATAGGCTTTTTCGATAATGGGGAAAATCTTCATCACCTCATCGGAACGCAGTTGAGCATTGCAAAAAGTAGCGTCTTCCATCGCCGATTTGATACAAGTGTAAGCATTCTCTACTTCGCCTAATTGAAAAAGCGCTGAAGCAAGTTCGAGCATCGAGGCGTTTTCTTTAATAGCATCTTTGATGTCGCAACTCGCCGAAATAGCAAAGTATTCTATTTGTTTAGGGACATTCTTTTTCTTTTTGTAGAGCGTGCCGAGCACATAGCCTAATACGGCTTTTTCGTGTTCATCGGTGTGCATTAGGGCGAAGCGGTCGAGGAGGAGTTTTTCGGCTTCGTCATACCTGCCGGCATCGGTAAGCACACCGGCATAGAGAAGGATATAGTGAGTGGAATTCTTATCGACTAAATTGAGGAGGAGGTCGCGGTAAGCATTGCTTTTGGCGATATAGGTTTTGGCATCGGGGTTGTTGAAAGCGTAGTTGTTGTAGAGGTTGAGATAGCAGTTGTAGTACTGAATGAGCTGAGGTTTTTGCAGTTGTTCTTTATCAATAGCCCTGAGCAGGTCGGCAGCATCTAAGTAGTTGCCCGAAATGATGTAGAGAGAGGCGAGGGAAAGGCGGGAATCGTTTTGGAGGTCGGTTTTTTGGAGTTCTTCAGCGATGCGGATATTCTCTTTCACGTAGTACACCGCCGAGTCGGATATATAAGTTTTAAACTCGTCGAAGAGGCGTTGATTGATAGCATAACGTTGCTCAGCAGAGGCTTTGGGTACTCGTAACAAGTCGATAGTTTCTTTTATTTTGCGTTCTTTTTGCTGGGTGTAGTTATCTTTCTGTTTGATAAGTGCAGTGAGGTTGTGAATGAGCGTTTGATTTTGCGCCATTTGCGCCAAAGCGCAGTAGGGGAGTAGTAGGAGGGTTATGATAAGGCTTTTGTACTTCATTTTCAAACATTAATTTTCAGAGGCAAAAGTAAGGAAAATTAGGAAATTAGCAAATTTGCCAATTGGCAAATTTGTAAATTTGTTTGGTGGTTACAAAAAAATGTATTATCTTTGCCCCATAAAATAAAAAAGAGATAGGGTGGAGGTCTGACCACCTCCACCCATTCACCTTACAATAACCTAAATTTCTTTAAAGAAAATTTAATAATTAAAATAAGGGATTTGCATTTAAAGTACAGTTTTATTTGCATATCTCTTTTTTTATTGTGTAAAGACCTTGCTAGCTTTACATCCAGCACTGCCGACTTTCAACAGCGTGCCAAAAGTACAACAGAAAAAGAATTTTCACAAAAAATTAACATTTAAAAGCTGCTAAGCACGTCGCTTAGCAGCTTTTTTTTCACTATTATATTACTGTAATTGCTATCGTTTTTTTAATCCTTTGGCTTGTACCTTATCGGTGAGGGGGTACAAGCTAATGGCATAACCCCCGCCTGCTACTGAGTGCAGGGTGAGTTTGCTCTTGTTGGTTACCAATACTTTTTGAATGGTATAGGCTTGCGGATTGGTTTGGTAGTTGGCATCTTTGGCATCGGCGTAGATAGGGGCTACATAAGTAGTTTTGGGCTCTAAGAAACTGAAATGAATCTTGGAGGTAAAATCCTTGCCAGCTGTATTGCCTATAAACCAATTGCGAGTGCTTTTGGCTTTGCGTGCCACAGTGATATAAGCCCCTGGTTCGGCTTCTAAATAGTGGCTTTCGCTCCAATCGAGGGCAACCTCTTTGATAAACTGAAAAGCATCGGGAAAACGGCGGTAGTTCTCTGGCAGGTCGGATGCCATTTGCAGCGGACTGCTCATCGTTACATACAATGCCAATTGGTTTGCCAAAGTGGCATTGCAGTGTGAATGGTTGTTGGGGTTGTTCTTGCTAATGTCCATTTCAAACACGCCAGGGGTATAGTCCATTGGTCCGCCAATAAGGCGGGTGAAGGGCAACACGCACACGTGATTGGGCTTGCTACCGCCAAAGGCTTGGTACTCACCTCCGCGCGCTGACTCGTTGCCTATGAGGTTAGGATAGGTACGACACAAACCCGTAGGGCGCACAGCTTCGTGCGCATTCACCATAATGCGGTAGTCGGCAGCTTTTTTAATAGCATAAAGGTAGTGATTGTTCACCCACTGACTGTAATGGTTTTCGCCTCGCGGAATAATATTCCCTACATAACCGCTTTTTACGGCAGGGTATTCGTATTTGTTCATCAGCTGATAGGCTTTATCCATAAAACGCTCGTAGTTGCGGATAGACGAGGAAGTTTCGTGGTGCATAATCATCTTAATTCCTTTGCTTTTGGCGTATTGGTGAATAGCTTCGATATCAAAATCGGGGTAAGGTGTTTGGAAGTCGAATACCAAATCTTTAGAGTGTCCAAACCAATCTTCCCACCCGATGTTCCAACCTTCTACCAGTACGCCATCAAAACCGTTTTCGGCAGCAAAGTCAATATATTTCTTCACATTTTCGGTAGTAGCCCCGTGCTTGCCGTGGGGTTTGAGGGTAGTGTAATCGGTTTTACCGATATGCACACTGGGCACATCGTAAGTATACGACCATTCTTTCATACCAGTAATCATTTCCCACCATACCCCTACGTACTTCATCGGGTGAATCCAAGAGGTATCAGCCAAAGCGCAAGGTTCGTTAAGGTTGAGGGTGATATCGGAAGCTAAAATATCGCGGGCATCATCGCTAACAATTACCGTGCGCCAAGGTGTTTGGGCAGGAGTTTGCATATAACCTTTGGCACCATTGGCATCGGGGGTAATCCACGATTGGAACACGAAGGTCTTGTCATTCAGATTGAGGTGCATCGCTCCGTAGTTCACCAAAGCAGCTTCGTGCAGGTTGATGTACAGACCATCGTCAGTTTTGAGCATCAAAGCAGTTTGTACACCCGTATCCGAAAAGCCTGTTTGTGCTAAATTTGCCTGACGCCCTTTTTGGTTGATAGCGCGTATTTCAGAGAGGCGCGATTGCTGGTAGTCGTACTCTTGGGTATCATAATCCCCTGGTATCCACCACGCTTGGTGATCACCCGTCATTGCAAACTCGGTGCGTTCTTCTTTAATCACAAAGTAAGGCATTTGCTTTTGTTCGGGGAACTCATAGCGGAGGCCCAATCCGTCGTCAAACAATCTAAAACGCAGGTTCATCTCTCGGTGGGTATCCTTCTGTTTGAGGCTCACCAATAGCTCGTTGTAGTGGTTGCGAATGTTTTGGCTTTCGCCCCATACGGGTTGCCAAGTTTCATCAACGGTTGTATTTTGGGTATTCACCACTTCAAAGTTATGGTAGAGAGAGGTGTTTACCCCCTCTTTTTTGGTGATTTCAGCGCCAAACTTCACTTCATTGGAGCTAAATAGTTCAATGCCTAATCTACTCGGTTTAACTACTTCTTTTCCCTTGTAAAAAAGCGAATAGGTAGGTGTGCCTTCTGCGCTGAGCGAAAAAGAGAGTTTCAGTGCTTTGTTAGGCGAAAATAACTCCTGCGCTACTGCTGTAGCACAGGAGAGGATAGTTATTGTTATGAAAGTAAGAAATCTCATAAATTAGCAAATTTATTAATTAGCAAATTAGCAAATTTGGTATGAGCCATATAGGCATTTTTAATTTTCTAATTTGTGGATTGTCCCCTTATTCACTTACTCACAATTGTGGTGTACATATTCAGTTATGAGTCTTCGCTGGTTTCCCCGAAAGGGGACAATTCTTAAAAGTGAAGGGGATAATCTCTGAAAATAAAGATTAAAATTGTATTTATAGAAATAAAACAGTATCTTTGTCTCGAATTTAAAATCTATTCCTTATGAAAAATTCCTATTTTTTACACACTTATTGCCTTGTTGTTTTTGCTTTCTTGTAAAAAAGAAAAACCTGAATTTGAAATTCAAAAGAGCTATCACACTTTTGTGATTGATGGACATTTAGAGGAATGTACTCTTCAAATGGGTGCAGGCAACTTCAAAACAGAATGTTACAGTGTTACTGAATCTAACAATACTTTTAGGCTCGCTAAAGAATATTTAAAATTCGACACTTATGAAACGGGTTATCGCTATACTGTAAAAGTACTTCGCGAACAAAAAATTCTTAACCGAGAACCCTATCAAGATGAGACATATCTACCTCACTATACTGTTTTAGAGGTTTTAAAGAAAGAAAAACTATAACGATAATTAGCAAATTTATAGAGGGTGTCCGAAAAGTTTTATTTGAATGGGCGTTTGCAGCACATACCCAGCTATCGCTGGCTTTCCTACATAACATACTTCAAAAATTATTGATAATCAGGGTAATCAACTTTGCCAAAGGTCGTAGCACGACGAGCAATTAAAACTTTGGCAAAGTCTAGCGATGCTGTCCTACAAGCCCCTCCCCTTGGGGGAGGGGTTGGGGAGGGGATTAATACTCTATCACCACCATATCCCAATAGGTAAGGGAGGGGAGGGTGAAGGTAATTTGGTTGTTGTTATAAGTAAATTCTACGGCACGAGGAGCTCCGCCAAAGAGGTCGGGGCTGGCGAACCACACTTTTTTGGGTTGTGCGGTTACAGCAACGGTAGTTTTAAGGTCGGTTACTGTAGTAGGTTTCTTTTGAGTACCATTGGTATCACGCCAGTCCATAGAGGTTACCCCGTTGAAATTGATGAGGTGTACCACTTCTTTGCTATTCACCTTTTTGCTCACACAGGCAATTTGGTCTTTGGCAGCAGGCCAAGCCACTATGGTTGCATTTTCGGCAGTTACTTGCGCTGAGGTATAACTACCGCCATCGCGCAAGAGGTTTTGGTAAGCCACCAAGAAATCGTAGTAGGTGATAAGCGCTTTTTTGAGGTCGGCTTTCATTTGAAGGTTTTTGTTAGGGAAATACTCATTGGCGAGGTAGTGTTCGCCTATCTCTAAATGAGCCCCTCCAAAGGCAAAAATCACAGCATTGGCGAGCAATACGCCAGGTTCGTTTACAAAACCTGCATTCTTAGATTTTTCATAATCCATATAGGCAGCCAACACCGTTTTAAGTTGGTTGTTGCTACGATTGTAGTTATCGAGGATAATGCGAGCTAACTGGTCGTAGGTTTTTTCGTCCCATACTTCGGTATACAGAAAATCCACTTTATTGGTACCTGCTATTTCAGTTTGACCGTATTGCCCTACCGCATTCATCACAAGGCGTTTATCGGGGTGTGCGTTTTTCATCGCATTGATAAACGAAGCGTATTGAGGCAAGAGGTCTACGCTATTGCCATTGTAATCGTACACCGTGCCACGCCCTCCGAGTTGGTCGATATGATAGCCATCGAAACCAAAAACGGCATAGACATCGCTGTTGCGTCCTGCTAAGTAGTTTTGCCAGTGCGCATTGCCAGGGTTAGTGAGATAGATACTACTGCGGGCGAAGTCGCCTAACACGTGCGCATCTTTCTCTTTATGCTGATTGTCTTTGTAGAGAAACCACTCTTTAGCAACGCCATCGGCTTCGGCATTTTTGAGCGCCCCAAAAGCCAAGTTGTAGAACATCGCTTTCATACCCTTGCTATGAGCAGCGCTGATATAGCCACGTACAGTAGAAAGAAAAGTGGGACGTTTGAAGAGGTCTGGCCACTCAGTAGCAGGGTTTTGAGGGGTGCCAGCCAGCGGTTTGTGATGGTCGTACATCCAGTCGTAGAACTGAATGCCGTTGATATGACACCGGTTCATAAAGTCGATATTCTTCTCGATAGGCTCGTTTTTACCGTAAGAGGACAAGAAGCCATAACGAGGAAATTTTGTCCAATCGGAAGAGACATCCACAGCGATACTGCCGTAAGTATTTTGTTTACCGCCAACTTCTTGGTATATTTCCACCAAATAACCTCGGTAGTCATCGGCAGGGGTTACCCATTGCCAAGAGGTGGAGGTAAGAGCTTCTTCTTTAATGATTTCGCCTAAGTGAGAGTAGCGCACTTTGTAGGAACCAGAAGGCATACTCGCCAAGGTGAAGCGCACCGTGCTACCAGGGGTGTAGGCCGCCTTATCGGTGCTGATGTCTATTTTCAAATAAGTTTCGCCATAAGTAATAGGGTTGTTGCTCGGCGTATCGTTCTTCTCGCAAGAGAAGAGGCTGAGCGTAGTGGCGAAGAATAGAGTATATAAAACTTTCATTTTCAATTAATAATTAATAATTAACAATGCCTCTCTCCCGTTCCCTCTCTCCCAAGGAGAG
>NZ_KB291438.1:0-7843 GCF_000318295.1 Capnocytophaga sp. oral taxon 326 str. F0382 | reverse complement strand
CCGTTCCCTCTCTCCCAAGGAGAGAGGGGCAATCCGCAATAGTTTAAAGCCTCACCCCCGTTCCCCCTCTCTTTCGGAGAGGGGGACAATCCGCAAATAGGATTGAGAGAGGCTAAGCCCGCAGATGCGAACGGAAAGGAGGGTTGTTTAACACGTATAAAGATGTTTTGTTCTTGAACTCTCTTAAACTCCCTCCCCTTGGGGGAAGCCAGCGAGTGCACACAGCTGGGTATGTGGAGACTTTTCAACTTACTGTTTTTTAATAATCACCTTTTGGGTGAGTTGGTTGAGGGTGATTTTATAGGTGCCCGCCTCAGTGATTTTCCACTTGTTATCGGGGTTAGAGCCGTGGGCGCTGAAAATCATCGGTTCTTCCACACCTGCTGGGGCTTTATCAGCTTTAGCAGCCAAGAACCAGTCGCCACTCCAATCGCTTTTCTTGTCGCAAGAGAATTTGAGTTCGCCCGCTTTCAAGTCGCCTTCCCACGTAAAGACATTAGGATTGCCACTATCGACAGTCATAGCAATAGGATTGTTGATATCCCAACCAGCATCGGTAGCACTACCAATCATATACATTCCTGCATAAGGAGTGAAAGGCACAATGTCAATCTTCATCGTACGGGTGTTGAGCGTAATCTTGTAAGTACCTGCTGCAATTTTCCATTTGTTATCGGGGTCACCTGCCCATTTCTTCACAGGGAGGTCGCTACCTTCAGCCGTATTATTTTCTTTCGGACGGAAGAAAACTGCTAACCAATCGCCTTCTTTAGTACCTATTTTGAACTCACCTCCATTGCCTAAATCGGCATTGTAGTGGAATACAAAGGGGTCGGCAGGGTCTACGGTCATTTTCTTGAAGCTCCAACCGGTAGGTTCACCTACGAACCACAACTCGGTATATTCAGGCGCTTCGCCTTTGGTGATGCTTATGGTGAGGTTGATGAGGTTTACTTTTACGGTATAGACACCACTTTCGGCAATGGTAAATTTCTCATCACTATTGTCGGCATCGGTTTTGCGGAAGTGCAACTCGTTGTTGTTACTGCCTTTGCCATACGATGGTATAAACTGACCTTTGGTAGTGATGAACTTGATTTCGCCAGCAGCCAATCGTCCTGACCACGCAAAGGCTTTAGGAGTACCCTCAACGGGTTTCATCTCTTCGGCTTGATCGGCACTCCAACCGTGAGGAGCAGCACTACCGATGATATAGAGCGTATTGCTGATAGGGGTGTGCGTTTTGAAAACCACCGTCTTCACATTGGTATGTTGTTTCATTCCCTCGCCAGAAGCTACTTGGGCAATGATGCGTACTTCCATCGTAACTTCGGTGTCTGCTGTCACCTTGAAAGTGTTGAGCAAGAGGTTGTTGAGTTCCTCGTTTTTATACACTCTCTCATAGGCTTCACGACCTACATTCTCGCTGATACCTCCCGCAAAGTTGTTGCCTTGCACATCCATTTGGAAGGTATAGGTGATAGCGGCATTGGTGCCGTAATTAGAAGCTGCCGTCCAAGTGAACTTGATAGCTTCTTGTTCGGGGTTGGCAGCGTCTAAGGCTACATTTTCTTTAGGAGCTTTCAATTCAAAGGGTTTCCCCTCTTTGAAGAGCTCCATATAGTCCTCTTTTTTACATCCCGTAAGGAGCAGTAAGAGGAAAGCGATGTATAAATGGTATGGTTTCATATTAGTTTGTGTCCTCACCCCCTCCGTTCTCCCCCTCTCCGAAGGCGAGGGGGAGGGAAGCCGCAAAAGCGACAAGGGTGAATATTAGTTAAAAGTTAAGAGATAAGAGTTGTTGTAATTCGTCATTCGTCATTATTATTACCAACCTGGGTTTTGGGTAAGGTTGGGGTTGGCGTCGCGGTCTTTTTGAGGGACGGGCAAGAGCAGGTGTTTCTCGCGGGCGTTGGTTTTGCCTATGGAGTGCAAGAAATTGAGCGCATACTGACCGTTGTCCCAGCGAATCATATCAAACCAACGATGCCCTTCAAAAGCGAGTTCTATACGGCGTTCGTGGCGTATTTTCTCACGCATTTGCGCTTGAGTGAGGTTCTCTATATCAGCGCGATGGGTAAGACCCGCACGGGTGCGCACTTTGTACAAAGGCACTTCGGCTTCGGTGGTGCGACCCAATTCGTTGAGGGCTTCCGCTTTCATTAGGAGTACATCGGCAAAGCGGAGCGCTACAAAGTTGGCAGGGTTGGTATTGAAATCAGGCGACTGACTTAGTGGCACTAAGAACTTGCGCACATTGTAGCCCGTGTTAGACATTGAAGCGCGATACGCATTCCCCTCAAAATTAGGGCAACCCTCATAGAGAATGGTTTTATCCTTGCGGAGGTCGCCAGCCTCGTATTGGTCTACAAACTCTTGAGTAGGTTGATTCCACCCATAAGCACCCCCTACCCAACCGCTGTTGCGAGGACCCATAAAAGTACTGAGCCAAGAGGCTTGGTTTTCTTCGCCCCAGAAATCATCTTTGGTAAGTCCGTAGTACTGAATTTCAAAGATAGACTCGGCAGTGTTTTTGTTGCGTTCGGCAGCGCCAAAGCAATCGGAATAATCAGGATTGAGGGTATAACCGAGGTTTTCGACAGCATTGCACATCTCAAGGGCTTCGCTATATCTGCCCAAGGTGAGGTATACTTTGGCAAGCATACCCGCAGCAGCGCCTTTAGTGGCGCGACCTTTATCGGCATTGCTATATTGCTCGCGTGTAGGCAATAGATTGAAAGCCTCTCTGAGGTCGGGAATAATCACCTCGTTGTATATCTTCATTTTGCTTTGGCGGAAAGGCGTTTTGTTAGTCAAACTCTCTTTAGGGTCGAGCTGAAGAGGCACATCGCCAAAGAGTTGCACCAAAAGGAAATAGTAGTGAGCACGGAGGAATTTGGCTTCACCGATACAGCGGTTTTTGATATCCTCAGGGATATTGGCAGAAGGCAAAGCTTTCAGAGCTGTATTGCAATAGAGAATACCAGGGTTACAACCGCGCCATATTTCGAGCGCCAAAGGGTTATCGGCAGTTGCGTTGAAGTTGGAAAGAGTGATAGTTTCGAGTCCGTCGTTACCACCTCCAGCACCTACGATGCTATTACCTGCTACGATGTCGAGCGTCCAGAGGCGCATATTGTAGAGGTTAGAACGTTGCAAGGGTTTATAAGCCGAATTGGTAAGGGCAATTGCCGATGCCGCATCGCTTATGTTTTCAGCACTTGAATCTTCATAAGGGGTCTTGTCTAAAAACTTAGAACAAGCCGTGAAGAGCGGAAATGCTAATAGGGTGATGTATAATATCTTTTTCATAATATTAATTCCTCTCCCCCGTTCCCCCTCTCCCAAGGAGAGGGGGCAAGCCACAAAGGCTGCATAGGGGTAATTTTTTTGTTTATAATTGTGTTTTTATTGTCTTCACCTGTTCCCCATATACTCCGCTTTCGCGGACTTTTCAAAGAGAAGGAAACAATCTCCAAAGATAACAAGTAAGAATTAAATACTCACTTTTTCAGATTGTCCCCCTTCGGGGGAATGGGGGCTATTAAAACTGCACGTTTAATCCAAAACTTATAGTGCGGGTTACAGGGTAAGTACCGCCATCAACGCCACCAGTGCCTACTTCGGGATCCATACCGCTGTATTTGGTGAAAGTATACAGATTTTGGCAAGACAGATATATGCGCAACATATCGGTGTGGAATTTTTGAGTAACCTCTTTAGGGAGTGTATACCCCAAAGTTACATTTTTGATACGCAAATACGAACCATCTTCTACAAAGCGGGTAGAGTGACGCGCATTTTGGTTGGGGTCGCCATAGATAGCACGTGGAATGCTATTGCTAGTGCCCTCGCCAGTCCAGCGGTCTTTTACCTTAGCAATTTGGTTTTGTGGCACCGACATACCTTCTTGCCATATACGGTTGGCATTGTAGATATCATTGCCTGCTACGCCTTGTAAAAATATTTGTAAATCAATATTCTTGTAGTTGAAGTTGTTGTTCATAGAGAACGTCCATTCAGGAAACGGATTGCCTATATAGGTACGGTCTTCAGCATTGATGACCCCATCGTTGTTGAGGTCGCGGAACTTCACATCACCAGGAGCGGTACCGTTTTCCACTTGAGTAGCATAGTTGTCCACCTCGCTTTGGTTTTGGAAAAGTCCGTTCATTACATAGCCATAGAAAGAGTTCACGGGGTGACCCTCAGAGAGGATTTGCAATTTGGTGAGGAACGCCTCGAAACCAGTGAACAAAGGCACACCATCGTTCATTTTCACGATTTTGTTGCGGTTGAACGATACGTTTACATCAGTATTCCATTGGAAGTCCTTTTTATTTACATTCACTGATGACACCGTGAGCTCTACCCCTTTGTTTTCCACTTTACCAGCGTTGATACTCGGTACCGCAATATCCGAATAGCCAGAGCTTACTGATACCGCCATTGGCACCAACATATCGCTCGTGTTTTTGATATAGGCATCGAAAGTGAGGTTCAAGCGGTTTTTGAGTAGCGCGAGGTCAATACCCCCGTTGAATTGCTCTACGGTTTCCCATTTTACATTAGGGTTAGGCATTACGTGAGGATAGAGGGTAGACACCAAATTGTTGTTGAACACATATTGCCCTGTGCGCAATTTGGTGAAATAAGCATAGTTATCAATACCGCCTTGGTTACCAGTCATACCGTAACCCACGCGCAATTTCACATCGTTTACATAGTCGTTTTTAGGGAAAAAAGACTCGTTCGATGCGCGCCACGCCAAAGAGAATGAAGGAAAAGTACCCCAGCGGTTTTCTTTGGAGAAACGCGAAGAACCATCGCGACGCACGGTAGCAGTGAGCAAGTACTTATCGGCATAGGTATAGTTGAGTCGCCCGATGAAGGAGAGGATAGCCCAATCGTTCATTGTGCCACCTACTGTAGGGTTTTCCAAGCCTTTGCTGAGTTGGTTTTGCTGGTCGCTCAAGAAGTTGCTCACACTCGCATTGATTTTGCTATACACGTTGTTTTGTGTACTGGTGCCCACCATCACATTGAGGAAGTGCTTTTGGGCAAAAGTATTGGTATAAGTGAGTGTGTTATCCCATAGGAGGGTAGTACTCTTATTAGCATCTTGGTAGAGATTAGAGAGCGGATTAGGTATTGGTTTCCAGTTGTACTTAGGAGAGAAACTGCGGTTGTCCCAATATTTAAAATCAAGACCTCCAGTAGTTTTGAATACCAAATGTTTCACAGGGGTAATTTCGGCAAAGATATTCCCCAAAATGTTATAGCCTTTGGTAGTGTTTTGTCCGTTGATAAGGGCAGTACCTATCACGTTGCGGATATCGCTGTACTGATGGGCAGGCGAATCAGGACCTGAGTAACTACCGTCTTCATTGTAAATAGGTTGTGTAGGCAAAGAAGCCATCGCCATACGGATGTTGTAGTCGCCCGATTTCTTTTCGTCGTGGCTGAGGGTGAGGTTGTTGCCAAACTTAATCCACGGTTTTACGCGCGACTCGCCGTTGAACTGCACTGTATAACGGCGGTAAGAAGTGTTGAGGATAATCCCATCTTGGTCGAACACACCTCCTGATACGTAGTAATTGCTCTTGTCGTTACCGCCTGAGTATGAAAGCGAATAGTTGCGCATAAAAGCAGGACGGAAGAGCGCTTTGAGCCAATTGGTGCCTTCACCCCAGTCCTCAGGATTGGCGAAATCAGGGCGTTGTGTAAGCGGACTTACCCCAGGGGTGCGGTTGTAGTTGGCAATCATTTCGTTGTGAAAAGAAGCAAACTCGCGGGCGTTGAGCATCACGGGTAAGTTGGTAGCTTGTTGAAGGGCTACATTGGTGCTGAACGACAGTTTGCCGTCGCCATTTTTTCCTTTTTTGGTAGAGATGAGCACCACCCCATTAGCACCGCGAGAGCCGTAAATGGCAGTTGCCGAAGCATCTTTTAGCACGTCGATATTTTCTATATCATCTACGTTGAGCGCGTTGATACCGAGGTCGGTAGGTACCCCATCGATAACCAGTAGCGGTTCGCTGTTGTTAATTGTACTGATACCGCGAATGCGAAACGACACGTTGTCACCAGGTTTTCCCGCCGAGGTTACTTGCACCCCAGCAGCACGCCCTTGGAGCGCTTCCCCAGCGTTGGCAATAGGTTTCTCCTTGAGGGCTTTGTTAGACACCGAAGTAACCGCTCCCGTAAGGTCTTTCTTGCGGACGGTACCATAGCCCACCACCACTACCTCGTCTAACTGCTCTTGTTCTTCTTTGAGTACGATAGTGAGTTGGTTTTGGTTGCCTACCGCTACATTTTGGGTGTGATAGCCAATAAATGAAACCGATAGCGTGGCTTTAGCAGGTACATCTATCGTGAAATTCCCATCGAAATCGGTAGTAGTACCCTTAGTAGTGCCTTTCACCACCACCGATGCCCCCAGCACAGGCTGGTGTTTTTCATCGATTACCTTTCCGCTAATCTTTTTGTTTTGGGCAGAAAGGGCGGTAGAAAGCAAGCTAAAAAGTAGTAGCAAGGCGAGCTTGCCAATACTGTTTAATAAAGTTCTTTGTTTTCCTTTCATCTTAGTTAAAAGTTAAGAGGTAAGAGGTAAGAGCTGATACCTAATACCTAATTCTGCCGCAAAGATAAAACGTTAAAGATATACTAAAACACTGGATAGTGAAAATATAGATAACTAAAAATGTAGCAGTTTGATAAACAACAGAATGAAAAGAAAGCAAGAGCGAAAAATATAGAAAGAATGTAAGGAAATGACGAATGACAAATGACGAATGACGAGTTACGAATGACGAGAGACGAAATATAAAATAAGTTAAAAAAAAATAGGATATAAAGATATTTTTTGTTACTTTTGCCCCAATGTTAGGTGTCAGGGGGCAGGGGATAGGTGTCAGGGGGCAGGTTTCAGGAGTCTGACTTGTCTGATAGTAAATTATAAACAACATTAAACATTATTTTTTAACACCCTCTTAACCAGATTGCCCCTCTCTCCTTGGGAGAGAGGGAACGGGAGAGAGGATAACACAAATATTATATGAAAAAACTAATTTTTTCGGCATTAGTTGCCACAGCATTATTCGTTTCCTCTTGCGGGAAAGACGACGACAACGGCGGAGGTAGCACTTCGCTCACTGGGGATTGGTATTATCATACTGTGTATGGAGACTATAATGGCAACGGGAAAAATATCCGTTGGAGTACTCCTGATAATTGCGCCAAGCAGTCTTATCGCTCATTTTCAGATACCCAGATGAAGTTCGAATGGTATCGTAGGGATGGTTCTGGATGTAAATATACTCCTTTCTATTACGATTATACCCTTTCTAATGGTGAGATAATTCATAGTATTGCTAGCAATTCTCCTAATGGCACTAAAGGACAGAAAATGAATTCTTTTAAATACGAAATAAAAGGCAAAGAACTTATTTTGCGTTTTACAAATAACTTAGGTATTCCAGAAGTAGATATCCTTCACAAAAAAGGAGTAGACTATAGCTATCTCGATCCTTTGGTGGGACTTTGGGAACTTACCAAAATAGAAGCAGGAGGCACTACTTATCCTGCGGGTACTCCTGCTTGCTTTACAGGTAGTATAGTAGCGAGCTCTATAGGTTTTTCGCTCTACTATACCCTGCCTGCGAACAGCACACAATGCCAAGATGGTAATGTGGAAAGCTACGACTATGTAAAAGAAGGAGACAAATATTACAATGTTTCTAACTGACAAAAAGTACCTATCCCTTTTAGCTTTAGCAACAACAACCAAGCACTTACACTTAGCCTTGGGGGAACTACAATGTTCTTCCAAAAACAGTAATCA
>NZ_KB291437.1:0-1497 GCF_000318295.1 Capnocytophaga sp. oral taxon 326 str. F0382 | reverse complement strand
TCTCGGTACAGAATAACATTGTTAGTGCTGAAAAAACTGCTTTTTTAATCATTTTATTAAACTTTCTATACTTATTTATCTTGTTAAATTTGGAGTAAAGTCGGGCAAAGGTACATATTTTTTCGCAATAACACAGCTTCTCGTGAAAAATATTTTCACTTAGTGTTTATTTTTTCAAATATAACCAACCTATTTTTCTTTGTTTTTGATGGTTTTCATCGGTATATTCTATAAAGTAAAAATAAGTACCTATGGGTAATTCTAAAGATTTTTTAACAGTCACTTCCCCTTGTGTAAAACCTTTAAACGATTGGTTTTTATTATCATAGCCCATTACTTCAAATACTTTAAGTCCGTTTTTATTATAAATTCGGACTATATTCTCAGGGTATTTTTCAATGCCTCCTATATGGAAATAATCATTTTTGTTATCCCCATTGAGAGAGATACCATTATAAGGAGTTAGTGAAGTGGCAGGGTTATCATCTTGAGGTATAGGAGGTATAGGAGGTGTAGGAGGTGTAGGAGTAAGCACATCAGGCACAATTACTTCAACTGTTGTCGTGTCGCAAATGGTGAGATTTTCTATACACAACTCATAATTAAGTGTATAAGTACCTGCAGGTGTATGAGTAGGCACAAGTACATCACCTGTGGCTGTATCTATGTAACGTTCTTTATCGGTAGGTTCTTCGGCTTCGATATTGATATCGTCGTCGGGTAGTTCGATAGGGTTATCGTTGATCGTATCGTTATCCAATATATTTCCAACGATTGTATTCCCCGTATAAGTGAATGTATCGGGTGTTACCACCAAGGTAGGAGGCGGTGTGGAGGGAGGAATTACGGACACCCTCACCGTAGCACTATCACAATTAGAACGATGATGTACATCGCAAATGCGATATTCCAAAGTATATGTACCAATGGGCGTAGCTTGAGGAATAAGTACATTTCCTGCTAAACTAACTGACAAAATATAAAAATTATTACTGTCTTTGCTACCACCAATGGCTTGGAAATTAACCAAAGAAGCATCAACCATTTGATCGCCTATACTATCATTGTGGTATATACTTTCGGTAATGGTAGTCGTTCCTATAGTAACAGTATATGTATCATCGCGAGCTACAACGGGAAGAATCGGGATTTCAGTTATCACCACTGTAATGGTAGCCGTAGCACAATTATGTATGTCGTTCATATCACAAATGCGATATTGCAAAGTATAAGTACCCGTAGGGGTACCTTGAGGAATAAGGATATTTCCCGCTAAATTAACCGACAGAATATAGAAGTTATTACGGTCTTTGTTACCTCCAATGGCTTGAAAATTAACCAAAGAAGTGTTAGCCGCTTGCTACCCTATACTATCGTTGTGGTATATACTTTCGGTAATGGTAGTCGTTCCAACTGTAACAGTATACGTATCATCACGGGCAATCACGAGAGGTTTGCTAACAATTACCGTAACAGTAGCCAACCCACTGCAATTAT
>NZ_KB291436.1:11446-81922 GCF_000318295.1 Capnocytophaga sp. oral taxon 326 str. F0382 | reverse complement strand
TTGAAAATTGGTACATTTCGTTTTGCGGATTATACTGAGCATTTTTTTATTGGAATAGTTGTATCAAATTTTCTATGACTCCGAAGTTGGTTTGCTTAGCAAGGGTGCGCAAGCGCTCTTTTAAGGTCAAACGCTTGCTTAACTCTCCTTTTTTACAGCGCTTCAAATCGATGAGAAGTTGCTGAATTTCTTCATATACCCTCGTTTTCCAATGTGGCTGACGTTTAGAAACAAGCTCAGGAATAGAAGGGTCAAACAAACGCAACATATCCACCGTTTGGGCAGCAAATTGAGTGTCGCGCTCATACACAAAACGCTGCGACATATTTTCTACAGGATCTTTCGTTAGAAAAAGTTCTTCGCTAAAAGTACTATAAATCTCTATTGCAAAATCCACTTTCCCCATCCATATAAGGGCATTACACAGTTTAGAAATGAGGATATCAGGAGTGTTAAATTCCTCATCAAACACGTGTAAGGGTTTGGCGCGTAGGTTGCGATGTAAAGCAGCTTCAGCCACGCGAATCGCTTCTTGTTCATTGTTGTTCAAGTAAGCCAATACTACTTTGGCTATGGTATAGCGCGTTTCAGGGTAATGAAAGAAACTATCAGGATAATCTCGCCATACCGATTCAATGTATTTATCAGCTTCTGCAGTATATTTTTCTACAAAATCTCCCCCCCCCCATTTTGTACTGCAAAATACCCCATAAGCAAGAAAAGAATTTTGGCATACTCTCAAGTGTTCCAAAGGTTGAGTGGCGAGATAGGTTTCGATGAGGTGAACATAACTCGCTTGAGCCATATAATCGTAGTACGGGAACCAAGGGTAAAGCGACTGAGTGATTTTTGGAGTGTTCTTATAGCGTTCCAAAAACGAATAGGCATAAGGCAAATCATTCAAAATGATAGGAGCGTAAGCCTCGTGAGTGTCACGCAGTTTAACGTCGAAAAAACTCGCGCCCGAGAAGGCAATAGTGTCGTAGAAAGAGTTGATAACCTCGCGCAGTTGTGTAGGGGTAGCAGGGGTTGTGTTGTTACAAAAGCTCTGCCAGTCGGCAAAACCAATGTAGTTACAAATCAGGTCAAGACTTGTAATACTTAGTTGTTTCTCCTTGTCGATTTTTCCAAAGAAGCGGCGCAAGGTTTGGGTAGATAGACGCGTTTTTTCCGATAATTCTTCAAAGTCAGCTATAGAAGTAACTGTTTTTCCAAAGGAGCGGTTTACTTCGTTTTGTAAGCGGTTAATGTGTTGTTTATAAGCGTTATCAGTAGCTAAATCATTTGTCATTTTCCACGTCAAGTATTTATAATAAGGGTGCAAATATACACAAAAAACACCAAACTGTACAAAATTGTACAGAAAATTTATACACAATTGTACAAAATTGGACTTTCGTATTTTTTGGAGCGATTATACTTTTGCCCCTGAAAAAAGATAACAACAGAAACCGAAAAATAATAAATAATGTCAGTAGAATATTACAGAAAACAAATCATCGACCTCAGAGCGCGATTAGCCAAAGAGAAAGAAAACAAGAAGAAGGACAATGCTTATTATGGCGATATGGCAAAAAAAGCTTCTTCTCCTAGTAGTAAAGCTTCTTATAAAAAGACTAAAGTAGATAAAGCCGCTTCTCACGACCGTGCTATCGAAAGTCTCAAAAAACAAATAGAGCGTTCTAAAGAAAGTCTTGCTCGCGAAAAAGCAAGAAAAAAATAAACAAGTAAACAATTTAAAATTTTTATAATATGATTAAGCAATACAAAGAATTGGTAGCTACTGATTTGTATATCGTGGCTATCTACGACAACAAGTCTATCGACGTGTACGACCGCTACGAAAATGCTAAAGGTGCTTTGCGCCAAATCGCTGATGAAAACAACTTCAAGTATGACGAATCTTGGAATACTCGTCAGTTTGGCAAAAAAATAATTGATGCCCTTGGTGGTGGAGCTCCTGCTATTGCCGATGAAACTTACTGTGTGTATACCGATGCCAAAGGTACCGTTATCTGTGGAAGCAAGTTTGAAGGTAGTACTAAAGAAGGTTTGCGTACCGTAGCTGCTAAGTACAAAATTAAGTACGACGAGGCTTGGAACACTCAACAGTTCGGTAAAAAAGTAATTGAAGCTTTACGATAAGAACTGATTTCTAAGAGAGTGTCTATTTTTTAGGCACTCTCTAAAAAAAACACTAAAACATACTAACACTAAATAAAGAAATAAAAATGGCAAAAAAAGCTCTTGTAACAGGAAGAACACAGAACAGAACAGCCCTTGGTATTATTGCTGCTTATTTAGAAATGTACCCTAGTACAACTCTAAGTGAGTTAAAACAAATATTCGCAAAAAGTAGTGTATGTCCCGATGCAGGTATTGGTGAACTATTCTACACTACTAAAGACCTTGAGGCTGAGAAAAAAGCAGGAAATGAATGGTTTGAAAAAGACCAAGCTTGCTTTACTCAAGATGGTGAATGGTTAAAAGTAAAAGGCAATAAAATCGCTTTCTGCAAAATGTGGACAGCTCCCAGCCTTGCTAAACTACAACAAAAAGCCGAACAATATGGTATCACAGCTCAAGTAGGCGACCTTTCTAAAACCGACCCTAACTACAAAGTAGGGTATGCAATCACTTATGAAGGTGGTAAAAAAGGAATTCCTTTTTGGGTGTGGATTGTATTGTTAGTACTCTTAGCAGGAATCGCCTATTTTTTATTAACCAATAAATAAGAAAAACCTGCTGCTACTCAAACCATTTCTCTTACTGAAGAAGTACAAAAAGTAGAGTCGCCTCAGCTATGAAGGTTTTGGAAGTAGCAAACAAAAAACACTAATACCCCCAACTCCGATGAAAATAGACGTGTGGAGTTTATCGTACTTAAATAAAACATTTTTTTAACACTTAAAAAATTCTAATATTATGGGAATTAAAACAAAAACTATTGCCCCTTTTATTGCTGCTGCTGCAACTGCACAAGGAGCCTACGATGAAATTGCACAAGAATGTGTAGCCGATTTGGCTGAAGAACTCGAACTCAACGACCTACAAAAAGAAGTAGAGGCAGCTTTCAAAAAAATAGAAAAACTCAGCGATGACGATTTCGATGCTTATCTCGAGGAAGCTGCTAAAGCTGTGAAAGCTGGTGAAAAAGAAGCTACATTGCTTATTAGCCTGCAAGTATTAGCATCCGATGGTGTGATTACTGCCGACGAGATGGAAAACTATTTTGCTTTTGCTGAACTACTTGGCATAGACGATGAAAAAGCAAGCGAATTGTTTGACGATTTTGTAGAAGAAGCTGATGATTTAGAAATCGAAGCCTAATGTATAACCTTAATTTTTTTAACTATGGCACTTAAAAAAACAGCAACTGGAAAAGTAGATAAAAGAACTACTGAATACAAAGAAATGGTAGAAAGAGCAAAAAAAGCTCGTGAAGCTGCTAAAAAAGAAAAAGAAAAGGCAGCTAAAAAATCCGACAAGAAAACTACAACTTCAAGCGGGGTAAAAAGAAAAGCTGACGGTAAAGTAGACCTTCGTACCAAAGAAGGAAAAGCTATAGCCGAAAGAATGGAAAAAGCCCGTAAAGCCAAAGAAAAAAATAAAAAGAAAGGCGGCGTATTGTCACGACTTATTAAAAAATTAGTATAATAGCAATACACACTTTTTTTCAACTTTGCCTGAGTTCCAAACTTAGGCAAAGTTAATATTAAATAATCAACTTATGGGACTATTTAGCAGTATTTTAAAAGGAACAGGATTCTCTTTTTCGTGGAAACGTGCTGTAGGACTTACAGCACTCCGCAGTAAAGCCTCTCGCAGAATAGGAGTGCCTACTTCTCGCCAAGGGGTAGAACGCAAAATAGGTGCAACTTTATTGGGAGCCCTATTTGGCACAAGCAAAAAGAAAGGAAGAAAGAAAAAGGGGTTGTTTTAAATAAAAAAAATAATATGTCAACAAAAAAAATAATAATTTGTGCAGTAATAGCATATTTGGTTTTAACTTTTTCACTTGCATTATTTGACAAGAACGATTCAGTGGTAAGATTTGTTGCTGTAGGTTTAGCATTAGTTATGTTTATCTTAACTTGGATTGACTATGAAGGAAATATGCATCCATTGGCTCGGTATAATATGAGAGCAGGAAAGCTTTTTAAGAAAAAGTTTTTTGCTGCACTTGTTGAAGGAGGAATAGTAGCATTAATAGTTTGGGTTTTATTTATGCCATTTATTATGTTATGGAGATGGCTGTTTGATGTTGTACAAGCTAATAGCAATGTAATACTTATAACACTTGGAATACTTATAGCAATAGCTTTTCTTGTTTTTGCTGTTATTTATTTCCGTAAAAAGAAAGTAAGCCGATGAAAATAGTACTAATCTCTTGTGTTTCAAAAAAAGCTCCTCAGCCTATGCAAGCAGAGGAGCTATACCAAAGCCCTTTATTTGTAAAAAGTTTAGCTTATGCTAAAAAGCTAAAACCCGATGCTATTTACATATTATCGGCACTACATCATCTGCTCCCTCTTGATAAAGTAACCGCCCCATATAACCTTACTCTCAACACTATGAGTAAAAAGGAAAGAACAGAATGGGGTAAGAAAGTAGTGGAGCAACTTAAACAAGTGACAAATTTAGAAAAAGATACTTTTGTGATTTTGGCAGGAGAAAACTACCTCACACCTATCCAATCTCACCTAAAACATCTCGAACTCCCCTTAAAAGGAATGAAAATAGGTGAACGGCTACAGTTTCTAACGAATAAAACAGCTTAAAATGAACTCATTAGTAGTACAATTACATCAGTTATTTAACGCACAAAAGCGTTTTACTTTTCCTTTTGAAGCAAATAAGAACGAAATTCCTACTAATGGTATTTATATTATCTTTGAGAAAGGTGAAAAATTTAATGATTGTGATAGAATCATCAGAGTAGGTACCCATACAGGAGATAACCAACTCTATTCTCGCTTAAAACAACATTTTGTAAAAGAGAATAAGAATAGAAGTATTTTTAGAAAAAATATAGGGCGTAGTCTGTTGCGTAAAGATGATCCTCATCACTCTTATGCTGAAAAATGGGAATACGATACTACCTCAAGGGAAGGTAAACAAAAATATACACACTTGTTGGATGTAAATTTTGAAAAAGCTTTAGAAAAGCGAATTAGTGAATATATACAGCAAAACCTCTCTTTTGTAGTATTTGAAGTAAAAACTAAAGACGACCGACTTTTCTGGGAGAGCAGAATCATTTCTACCCTTTCTAATGCTGCAAAAGCAGGTGAAATAAAACCTTCTGAAAATTGGTTAGGCAGTTATTCTCCTAATGAAAAGATTAGAGAAAGCGGACTTTGGTTAGTGAATGAATTGTATAAACAAAGTCTTAACGACGAAGAATTTGAAAAGCTAAAAAACTTAGTAGAAGGTAAATAATTTGATCACTTTCAAGCACTCCCCTGTTATGCGAGTCTTATAAAGGCTAAACCTTAATCAGGTGTCAGGTGTTTAGTAATAATCAAACAAAAACCACCGTTGTGCATTTACCTGCTCAGTGGTGGTTTTTTTTATTGTCCTAACTTTCCTAATTGTCAAATTATTATTACCTTTGCGTCTCAATCTTTTAGAAAAAATGTGAGCCTACAAACTTTATAAAAATGAAACACCACCTTACCACCTATAGCCATATTGTATTAAGAAAGAGGTATAAAGATATTACTTTTAGTGTAATGTACGAGACTATCAATGGCGGACTTGTAGAGAAATTTAATGAAGGTACTCAAAGTAAAACCGAAAAGTACAAGAATATTGAGGCTTTGAAAATCTTAGCTGATAATGGGAGGAAGTATCGCCTATTACCTGTAATTCAAGATAGACAGAAAAATCCTGATGCATTTAATTTGATAAACCTAAGGTATGTAGATATAAAAGTAGCAGAAAGTACCAATGGGAAGAATGTTACGCAAAGTGCACTAAAAGAGGCTAATAGACAGAATGTAAGTGAGCTAATTATACATTTCCCCGAAGAATTAGAGTCTAATCGTGATGTTTACGATGCTTTAAAAGCTTCATTTAAGCAAGGGAGAGCAAGTAATATTGAGTGTATAACTATTATTACCCACAGGAAAAAAGTAATATCCTTTAAAACAGATAGGCTAAAATAACTAGGAGGCAAATTGAATTACCATCAATTTGCCTCCCGGGGGGGTGTGTGCGTATAGAGACCCGAAGTCTCGTCACTCACCATCAAAACGATTTTAATCTGTTTTGCGTTGCAAAGATACTACTTTTTTAGTATATACGCAAATTTTTTAACTGTTTTTTATTTGTAATATTTCTATCAACTATACTTAATGGTTGATAATTAAATCTTTACACCCTATCCTCTAACCTCTTCATTGTTATCTGTCCATTGTTAATTATTAATTATTAATTGTTAATTGTAAAGAATACTGCCTCCTAATCTTCTCCTCTGGTCGTAAGCAAAAGGTGTATAAACAAAGTAGAAAACCCCATTCTAAGGGCTTCATCAGTATATAAGTGAGGTTTGAAGCCCAGCGACTTTTGATTTTTTTAGAGAGGTCGTAACCATAGCGGTCATAGTTCTTGCGTATAAAGCGGTGTAGGGTAGGGGAGAGGTCGGCGATGAGTTCTTCAAAGGCGTTGGCAATTTGCAACTGTCGGTTTACGATAATGCGCTGTTTGCCCCGTATCCCCCAGCGCAAAGGTTTTACTAATTGCGGACTTCCGCAGGCAGCTACAGTGCAAAGGTAATGCCCTTGGTGGGGTAGATGCGGCGGGTGGTCGTGTTGTGAGAACCCCCAAGTAGTAGTCTCTGTCAGTGCTTTGCTCACAGCATCGTAATCATCTCCAAAGAGCATCAGTACTAAGGTGACGAGTACAAACACAGGCAATATAGCTATTACCGAGGAGCAAAACAGCGCACTTTTGGTAGAGAGTTTTTTGTTCAGCTCGTTGAGCCATTGGTGTTTAGAAGGGCTAAAAGATAGATTTTTAGGCAAATCGTAGAGCGTGCGAATGATGATGCTTAAACCTACTAACAGACTGAAAGTAGGGAAGCAAACTAAAATTTCATTACCTTCTTGTGAGCCTAAAAGTTGCAAGATGAGTATCCCGTTGAAAAACAACCCTATATAGAGCACACACAATCCCAATGCTAAAATTAGTGGGGGTAAAGCTGATTTGCGAAACCAAAGTAGTAGCAGGGAAATATGATACAACACAAAAAATATTATATATATCAGTCTGTGTTTGGAAGCAATAAACTCATAACTTTCAAGTCCAGCAGGGTCAATCGCTTCGTAATAAGGGTGTTCCTCTCCTGAAAATAAAAGGAATAGTAAAAATGTAACAAAATAAAATTCCGCTATGATAATCTGCCATATAGGCACATATTTACGCAAGAGTAGTATAAAGCATATCGCAAATACAACTAAAAATAGTAATTCTATCATATTTCTTACCTGTTAATTGTTAATTGTTACCTCTTACCTCTTACCTTACTTAAAACAATCGCTCCTGCCATTGCTACATTTAGGCTTTCTGTTTGTTGGTGTTTGCTAAAACGCGGAATAGTGATTGCCTTATTTGCTAAGGCACGCACTTCGGGGCTTATCCCATTGGCTTCATTGCCTAAGATAAGTATGCAATTTTTGAGAAATTCGGTAGTGTAGAGGCTCTCACCTTCTAAATCCATTACATATACGGGCAGACTACAAGTAGCTAAAAATCCCGCTAAATCTACATAATGCACCGCTACACGGGTAAGTGAACCCATAGTGGCTTGCACTACTTTGGGGTTATAGCAATCTACGGTTTGGGTGTTGCAGACTAAAGTTTCGATGCCAAACCAGTCGCAGAGGCGTATCAGTGTACCTAAATTACCAGGGTCTTGTACGTTGTCCAAAGCGAGAATTACCCCCTCTTGCAGTATGCCCTTTTGCTTGCGTTGGTGAAAAATTGCCAAACCCTCATCAGGGTTTTTGAGGGCGCTTACCTTCCTCAATTCCTCTTTGCTCACCAGCGTGATAGGGTGATTGCTAAGAGCTTCGGTAAACACTTCGGTGGCGATGAGCAGTTCCAATCGGTAGCCTGCTTGCAGAAATTCCACGATGCTCTTTTTCCCTTCTACTATAAAGAGATTCAGCTCATTGCGATATTTTTTCTGTTGTAGTTTCTGAATTAATTTGAGTTGATTTTTGCTAAGCATAAAATAATTGTGTATTTTTGAGCCCTAAAAACAAAAACTTGTGAGAAATACGCGTTCCCCACTAAGCCTTATCGGTATGCTACTCGTCTTAACCATTGCACTCAGCGCGTGTGATGCTACCAAGCGTGTGCCTAAAGACCGCCATTTGCTCAGAGAAAATCTCGTGTACGTGAATGGCTCTAAAACCGACGATGCAAAGATAAACAATTTTGTGTTACAAAAGCCTAATTCGTATATTTTAGGAATGCCCATCAGTTTGTATATCTACAATTTGGGCAATCCTAATGCCGAAAAAGACTTCGCTCAATGGATTGATACACACCCGCGTTGGCATCGTTTTCTCAAAGGATTCTTGTCCGAAAAACAGGTGGGCAGACTCCAGAAATCGTTTTTAGTATCGGGTATCGACCACCAATTGCAGCGTATAGGCGAAGCTCCTGCCGTGCTTGATACAGCCCGCGTACATAAATCTACCAAACAATTGGGAGCGTACTTCCGCAGTATAGGCTATTTCAACAACAAAGTAACCGATAGCATTTTCCCTCTTCCTAAAGAAGAAAAACAACAAGCTAAAGTAGGCTACTACATCACCACGGGCGAGCGTTACTATTTGGATAGCCTCAAAACGAAAATCACTTCTCCCGAAATTGATTCGGTTTACCAATTGCACAAATCAAAAACTTTCCTCAAATCGGGGGCGCCTTATCAGCTTAGCGATTTTAGCAACGAGCGTTCACGCCTATACGAACTTTTCCGCAACAATGGTTTTTACACTTTTCAGCAGAGTTCTATCAACTTCCAAATTGTGCGTGATACAGTTACCGCCCAAAAAGATACTAAATTGCAGGTAACTACCGATATAGGCGACCTTGTAGAACGCGATGGCGATGTGATTACCACCAAAAAATACAAAGTACACCACATCAATAAAATACGCCTCTACACCGATTATGACAGCAAGGTAGATAAGAGTACTTTGGACTCTTTGCAGTATCGCGATATGCTTATTTATTACAAAGGCAAACTTCGCTATCGTCCGCGCGTGTTGTACCACGCTACAGGGCTGCGGAAAGGGGCCGTCTACTCCGATGTGGAACGCGGTAATACCTATCGTCAGTTCAATAACTTGCGCGTGTTTCGCTACCCCAATATGGAGTTTAAATACGCTGCCAATGATACCTTGCAAAACAAACTCGATGCGAATATCTACCTATCGTCTATGGATAGATTTTCACTGCGCCTTACTAATGAAGTGAAGCGTTCGGAAATTGAAGCCATTGGTTTTGGGATAGGTACTTCGTTTGCAGCGCGTAATATATTTAGAGGGGCTGAAACTTTAGAACTGAACTTCCAAGGTACTTTTGCCTCTCAACCTACACTCAAAGATACGCGATTTTTCAATACCTCGGAAGTGAGTGGTGATATCCGCCTCATTTTCCCTTCTATCGTTTTCCCACTGAATACTCGCAAACTCATTCCGTACTATATGACCCCTCAAACTATTTTGCAAGGAGGTATGAGCTATCAAACAAATATAGGGCTCGACAAACGCACTACTTCGGGCTTGTTGCGCTATGTGTGGAATCCGCGTAACCAAAAGAATAAGGTCATTTTCGATTTGATAAACGTACAATATGTGAACAATATCAACCCTGGTAACTTTTTCAATATTTACCAAAGTACGTATGAAAAGCTGAACGATATCGCTCGTAAATATAGCTTAGGCAGCCGATATGTAGATAGCAGAGGAAATCTTACCCCCAGCGAAGGTACATTCAATTTCTTAGAAGATATTTTTAATCGAACAATAACTGTTCAACCTGATGATGCGTTGCCTTTATTCGGTATTTTGGAGCGATATAACCGTATTACTAACAACGACTTTATCGTGGCGAGTAGTTTTACTTATATCATCAATAGCAAATCACAGTTTTTTGAACGCAATTTCTCTCAACTCCGCTTCAAAATAGAAGGAGCAGGCAGTTTGCTCAATGCTATTACAGCTACTTATAAAGTGGTGAATACCGATGGGAGTACCAAAAATAAACTCTTTGGGGTGGAATATGCCCAATATGCCAAAGCTGAGGTCGATTTTATCAAACACTTTCCTGTTGGCAAACAAAGTTCTTTGGCATTCCGTTCGTTCTTAGGAGTGGCAATTCCGTATGGTAATTCCGATAATATACCGTTTTCACAGAGTTATTTTGCGGGAGGTACTACCGATAACCGCGGGTGGAAAGCCTATCGTTTAGGTCCAGGGTCAAGTCAGTCGATTTTGGACTACAACGAGGCAAATATGAAGATTACTCTCAATCTTGAATATCGTTTTCCTATTTTAGGGGCACTCAAAGGCGCTCTTTTCACCGATGTGGGGAATATATGGAATGTTGCCGATAACACACCTTTTGAAGAAAATAAATTTAAGAATTTTTCATCACTGAAAGATGTAGGGTTGAGTACAGGTTTAGGTTTGCGTTATGATTTCAATTTCTTTGTCATTCGCCTCGATATGGGTATTCCTACCTATGATCCTGCTGAACCTATAGGCGATCGCTGGATAAAGAAATTCAGAATAAAAGAAACGGTGTTTAACTTTGGTATCAACTATCCTTTCTAAACGAATATGCAACCGCTTACGTGTATTATAGTAGACGATGAGCCTATGGCGCTCTGCCTCCTTGAGAGTTATGTAAAGAAAACTCCTTCCTTGCAACTTGTAGGGAAGTTTAGCAATGCCATAGAAGTATTGCAATTTCTGCACAACCACCCAGCTCCCGAACTTATCTATATGGATATACAGATGCCAGAACTCAATGGTTTGCAACTCTCTAAAAAGCTCCCCACGGCTTCTAAAATCGTTTTTACTACAACCTTTGATCAGTATGCCTTAGAAGGGTATAAAGTAAATGCGATAGGCTATTTGCTGAAACCTTTTGATTATTCCGAGTTTTTGGAAACGGTAGAAAAAGCCTTGCTTCTCACCGAAACTACTACCCCTCAACTCACCGAAGTACCTGATTATATGTTCGTAAAAACCGATTACAAACAAGTGAAGGTGCTCTACAGTGATATTCTTTATATAGAGAGTCTAAAAGACTATGTGAGAATATACCTCATTGGTGATCCCCCCCCTATTACCACCCTGATGAGTTTAAAGAAATTAGAAGAAGAGTTACCTCCTGAACAATTTATGCGCGTACATCGCTCGTTTATTGTAGCCTTAGATAAAGTGGAAGTGGTAGAGCGCAACCAAATAGTATTTGGCAAACAGCGCATCACTATTGCTGAACACTGCAAAGAGGCATTTTTTGAGAAGATTAAGTTATAAAAAAGTAAATGCTCAGGGATAACCTGAGCATTATTAATATTATTTTTGAGTGCAGGGCACTGTGCTATGACAGGCGGGGCACTATGTTTTTCAGTGCAAAATTATAATTTTTTTTATTCTTACCAAAAAATTAAATGAATATTTTCATTTTATTTTGTATAACATTATTAATAACTTGGTTTTCCTTATATTTGTAAAGAGTATCTTCTATAGCTTTAATCATATCGTTTTTTCTATTATCAGAAATTTGCTCTAACATATATGAAATGACTTTTATACAAGAAGCTAATGAATGTCTATCTCTATTTTCAAAAGTGATAGCTGGTATAGCAGCTATACCCTTAGGAGTTTTGAAGTCAAATAGGACTCCCGAATGAGCACAAGTATTTCTAATTAAAACGATAGTCTCCATAAAGTTAATGAATTTATTAATGTCATTAACATTGTAAAGTTTAGAAATTCTTTCTCGTATATCATTATCTATTAAGTTCTTGTATATTTTTAAGATAGTGCCAAAAGAAAAGAATTCTAAGGTTTTCCAAGCAGGAGCGTATTTGCCTTCTTCATATTTATTACAAAAACAATTTTCAAACAATTCTTCTTTGTTTTTAGTGTTAATCTTGTAATATTTTTCATGATGTGCTTTTATAGGTTTATTTCTGTCAATAAAATCACAATTATAATATTTGTCTAACTCCTGAATAAAGATACTACTAACCACATTGCTATCGGCAAACCAAAAAGGAGAGGTTTTGTATTTATTGGAAACATAATAGATAAGTTTAGTTCTGAAATTTATTTCAATTCGGCTAATATACCTCATTAAAATATTTCGCAAATCTACATCCAAATAATAAAGGGCTACTACATCAGAAAATTTTGTGTCAGGAACTAAATTATGTTCTTTATTAATAGAAAAAGGATGTCAATAAAATCCTAATCTATAATATCCTATATCTAAGAGTACATCTTTTACTTTCTTCTCATCCCAATCAAAGCACATACCTCTTTCTTGTAGTCTCTGTATTTGCTCCTTATAATTAGTAGCTATACTTCCCATAAATTTTAAAGTTTAATTATATCGTGGCTTAATAAAAATGAATAACAGAACAAAAAAATATTTTTTTGTTCTGTTACTTAATTATTTAAAATTATTTAAGAGTCTTTTTAACGGCAACCTCTTGGAAGGCTTCTATAACATCGCCTTCGTGGATATCGTTGTAGTTCTTGATTTGCAAACCACAATCGTAACCTTTGCTCACTTCTTTTACGTCGTCTTTGAAACGCTTGAGTGAAGAAAGTTCGCCGGTATAAATCACCACATTCTCGCGCAATAGGCGTATCTTAGAGTTGCGGTAGATTTTACCATCGGTTACCATACAGCCCGCAATGGTTCCTACTTTAGAAATCTTGAAGAGTTCGCGTATCTCTACTGTACCGGTAACCTCTTCTTTGAACACTGGTGAAAGCATACCTTCCATCGCGTCTTTCAAATCGTTGATAGCGTCGTAGATGATAGAGTAGGTACGGATATCGATAGATTCTTTTTCTGCCAAAGCACGTGCATTGGTCATTGGGCGAACGTTGAAACCGATGATAATCGCATCAGAGGCTGAAGCCAACAATACATCCGATTCGGTGATAGCACCCACACCTTTGTGAATGATAGATACTTGAATCTCTTCGGTAGAGAGTTTTTGGAATGAATCGGTGAGTGCTTCTACCGAGCCGTCTACGTCTCCTTTGAGGATAATGTTCAACTGTTTGAAATCGCCGAGGGCAATGCGTCGTCCAATCTCGTCGAGGGTGATGTGACGCTGTGTACGCACCGATTGTTCGCGTTGTAATTGAGCGCGTTTAGCTACTATTTGTTTAGCTTCTTTCTCATCTTCAAATACGTAGAACTTATCACCAGCTTGAGGAGCGCCATCGAGACCTAAGATAGTAATAGGAGTTGAAGGACCTGCTTCTTTCACCTTTCTACCACGCTCATCCTGCATAGCGCGTATTTTACCTGAGTTAGTACCTGCAAGCACATAATCACCTACGCGCAAAGTTCCTGATTCTACGAGTACAGTAGATACATAACCACGACCTTTGTCGAGAGCAGCTTCTACTACAGTACCTACAGCAGGCTTGTTAGGGTTTGCTTTTAGTTCGAGAATTTCGGCTTCTAAGAGTACTTTTTCCAATAGTTCAGGAACGCCAATACCTTTTTTGGCTGAGATGTCCTGTGATTGTATTTTACCACCCCATTCTTCCACAAGTAGGTTCATACCTGCCAAGCGTTCTTTAATTTTATCGGGGTTCGCATTAGGTTTATCAATCTTGTTAATAGCAAAGATGATAGGCACTCCTGCCGCTTGAGCGTGGCTAATAGCCTCTTTGGTTTGTGGCATCACATCGTCGTCGGCAGCTACTACAATAATAGCGATGTCGGTTACTTTGGTACCACGAGCACGCATAGCGGTAAAGGCTTCGTGACCAGGGGTATCGAGGAAAGTGATGCGCTCACCGCTTTCGAGTTTCACTCCATAAGCCCCTATGTGCTGAGTAATACCACCACTTTCACCTGCAATTACATTTTCTTTACGAATGTAGTCGAGGAGAGACGTTTTACCGTGATCTACGTGCCCCATTACGGTTACGATAGGCGCACGAGGTACTAAATCTTCAGGTTTATCTTCCTCGGTGTGGATAGCCTCTTCGATGTTAGCGGTTGCGAACTCTACTTCATAACCAAATTCATCGGCTACGATAGAAAGTGTTTCAGCATCAAGGCGCTGGTTCATTGTAACCATAATGCCAAGTGACATACAAGCGCCAATCACTTTATTGATAGGCACATCCATCATTGTTGCCAATTCGTTTACGGTAACGAACTCGGTTACTTTGAGTACTTTTTCTTGTTGTTCTTGTTCTGCGAGTTCTTGTTCTGCTTTTTGGCGGTGAGTTTCGCGTTTTTCTTTTCGGTATTTAGCTCCTTTGGATTTGGCACCTTTTCCTTGCAAGCGTTCGAGGGTTTCGCGTACTTGTTTTTGTACCTCTTCTTCAGTAGGTTCTATTTTAGCAATAATCTTGTTTTTCTTTTCTTTTTTAGGAGTGTCGCCGCCTTTAGCCACATTCACTTCATCTTTGCGGATGCGTTTGCGTTTGCGTTTTTCGTTATCGTTAATAGCGCCAGTAGCACCAATAGCGGTTGTTTGTGCCTCTTTATCTTTGTCCTTGTCCTTATGGCGATTGCGTTTGCGTTTTTTCTTCTTTTTCTCAAACTGACTGAGGTCAATTTTTTCACCTACCACTTTAGGGCCTGTAAGTTTTTGGTATTGAGTTTCAATTACGCCAATAGGAGTCTCAGGGGTAGCTTCTTCTTTGTGTTTGGCGTGTTGTTCCTTTTTCTTAGGCGGGGTAAGGGCTTGCGTCAAAGGGTTTTGATAAACAGATTTATTTTTTTGAGCGTCGGGTTTTGGGGATTCTTTCTTTTTGATATCTTTCTGGTCTTTGTGGTTATGATCTTTATTTTCGTTGTTTTTAGCAGGCTCAGCAGGAGGGGTTACAGCTGCTTTGGATGCTACTATGGGCTCCACAGGAGTAGGAGGGGTGTTCACTACTTCGGTTTTAGGAGTTTCGGCAGGAAGAGTTTTTTCCTCTTTTTTACCCCCGTCGAGGTCAATTTTGCCCACAGGTTTGAGTCCTGCCAATTGAGCTTTGGCACGAATCACTTCCTGTTCTTGTTGCTTGCGTTTTTCTTTATTTTCCTTCTCTTGTTCCATACGGATGGCTTCACGCTCTTTGCGCTTATCTTCTACAATTTCTTTAGAAACCGCACGCTTGTTTTTGTCGGCTTTAAATTTGTTAGAAAGAAACTGAAAATCTTCCTCAGTGATTTTAGTGTTCAAACTCGCTTCAATTTCAACATTTTTATGTTTTTTGAGTTCGTCCACGGCTGTCGCCAAAGAGATGTTCAAATCCTTTAAAACTTTGTTAATTCTTATTGTTTTTCCCTCGCTCATATATATGTTTTTAATTATCAATTAGCAATTGGCAATTCACAATTGTCAATTCCCTTTTTTTGTTACCTCTTTTCACTTACTTTTTACCTGCTACTCAAATTCAGCAGCAAGTACTTGTAGCACCTCTTTTACGGTTTCTTCCTCAAGGTCGGTGCGTTGCATTAGCTCTTCAGCTGAAAGTTCAAGTACGCTTTTAGCGGTGTCAAGTCCTGCTTTTTGGAGCTCTTCAATTACCCATTGTTCAATTTCATCGTTGAACTCGGTAAGTTCAATATCTTCTTCGGTTACTCCTTCGCGATATACATCAATTTCATAACCTGAAAGCTGACTTGCTAAGCGGATGTTGTAACCTGATTTTCCAATAGCTTTAGATACTTCTTCGTTAGCTAAATACACATCGGCGCGCTTTTCTTCTTCGTTGATAATCACTGATGATACACGTGCAGGTGCTAAGGCGCGAGTGATGAGCAATTGTGGATTGGTGGTGAAAGGCAATACATCGATGTTTTCGTTGCCTAACTCGCGCACAATACCGTGAATACGAGCGCCACGTACGCCTACACAGGCTCCTACTGCATCAATGCGCTCATCAAATGAATCTACAGCTACTTTGGCTTTTTCACCAGGGATACGCACTACTTTGCTAATGGTGATAAGTCCATCGGCAATCTCTGGAATTTCTTGCTCAAACAAGCGTTCTAAGAATACTGGAGAGGTACGCGACATAATAATGGTAGGTTTAGTGCTTTTAAGCTCTACCGATTCTATAATTCCGCGCACGTGTTCCCCTTTTTTGAAGAAGTCGGACGGGATTTGTTTTTCTTTAGGGAGAATGATTTCGTTGCCTTCGTCGTCAAGCAGGATAATAGCTTTGTGACGAATGTGGTGGATTTCGGCAACGTATAGCTGACCTATCAAGTCTTTGAAACGCTGATAGATAGTCATACTATCGTATTCGTGGATTTTGGAGATAAGATTTTGGCGTAATGCTAAAATAGCACGACGACCTAAGTCATTAATTTTAATTTCTTCAGAAACGTCTTCCCCTACTTCAAAGTCGGGTTCGATTTTGCGAGCTGCCGAAAGGGCGATTTGCTGGTTGTCGTTAGTAACCGCATCGTCTTCCACTACCACGCGGTTGCGGAAGATTTGTAGGTCGCCTTTATCGGGGTTGATGATGATATCGAAATTATCGTCAGAGCCGTATTTCTTTTTAAGGGTGTTACGGAAAACCTCTTCCAAAATAGCCATCAAGGTTTCGCGGTTGATGAGTTTATCATCTTTAAACTCTGAAAACGATTCGATTAATTCAAGACTATTCATATACGTTTAATTAAAATTTAATGATTACTTTAGTTTCTTTTATGTCGGTGAGCGCAAAAAATTGCTCTTTTTTTACAGTGATTTTTCCTTTGCCTACGGGTTTAGGTTCGCGAGTTTCGGTTTCAAGAACGGCTTTACCTTCTTGCAATCCTTTGAGTACCCCTTCGTGAGTTTTACCGTCAAGGGTTGTGATTTGTACGGTTCTTCCAGCGTTTTTGGTGTATTGGCGCTCCATTACAAAGGGTTCGGTAGCACCAAAAGAGGTTACTTCTAAAGCGAAATCTACAGTTTCGCGGTCTAAAGCGCCTTCTACAGCACGACTGAGTTCAATGCAATCGTCTATACAAACGCCTTTATCGCCGTCGATAGTGATGCGGATGGTATTGTCAGCGCCCACGGTTAAATCAGTGAGGAAGAGTTCAGGATGATTGCTTAAAGCCTTATCTACTAACTCTTTAACTTGGTCTTTAAAATTCATTTGTTATAAAAAGAGGGGACTAAAATGTCCCCTCTGATGTTGTTTTTCGGGGCAAAGATACAACGTTTTTTTGAAATAACAAGAAAAAAAGTAAAAAAGTTTTGGAAATTAGATAAATAGGTGGTAGTTTTGGGGCTCTATAAAGCAATATAAATAATGAAGAAACTTCTAATTTCTAAAAAGTTTGAACACGATAGTATCCTTTCATAGAGAATTTATGTAGGGGCTAATGGCAATTAGCCCTCATAAAAAATAATTGAAAAAATAATGAAAACATTTCTATTAACAATATTGTGCTGTGTGAGTACTCTCACTTGGGCGCAAGAAAATAGCTTTTATCAGCAAGATTCTATTATGTTGCTCAGTCAGCTTAAAGATAAAAGTTTTAAGATAGATAAAAAAGTAACAATTGATTACATTCCTTCCATAGATATGCACCACTCTACTATCTATAGCAGGGCAAAAGTAAAGAAGGCGTTTAACACTATTTTTGATGAGTTTTTCTAACAAAAACTCAAAGAAAAAGATTTTAAGTTGTTCTATTATCCAGCTATAGATTATAATACTACACCAGAAACAGAGCATAAACTTTATGGTCTTGTTTTAAAAGAATATGATGGTAAGGTTGATGACCTTTTTATGATTTATTGGTTTGAAAAAAAGGATAATAACTTTTATTTTATATGGATAGAATGTGCTATTAAAAATGAATAATAGAAATGAGAAAAGTGACTTTATTGTTGGGTATTTGGTGTTTGATTTGTGTGATAATCAACCCTTTTGTATTTTGGGAAATGTTGTTTAATAATCTTTTGTATACGAGTGATGATTTTAGGTATAATAATGCGGTTGAAATAATAGGAGGGACTATATTTTTTACTGCTTTTATAGTGTCGTCTATATTTCTCATATATCAAACGGTGTTGAGATTAATGCAAAAGTCTCATTATAAAGTTTTTAAAGTTGTAAAGATTATTTATTTCTTTTTGTTGTTGAATATAGTGTTTTATAGCTTTATATATTATATTTTGAGTAACGCAACAAAATAAAGTTTAGGAAATTAACATAATAAAAGGCTGATATCACAATGATTTATTACTAAAATGAAAAGAAAAGAAACTTTTTTCTTGCAAATAAAAAATAAAAGTCGTACATTTGCCTCATCAAACAAATAAAGCGCATAAAAATGAAATACTTTCTCAGTCTCCTATTAACATTCTTGCTTTGCCCTCTACACGCCCAAAAGGAAGCGTGGCGTGAGGAATATAGACAAGTGATGGATTTTTATGAAGGCTTAGCTGCCGTATGGCATAACAACGGAAAATGGGGCTTTGTAAACGAAAAAGGAAAGATCGTAATCCCTATTGAGTTTGATGGGGTAGATTCTTTTGATGACGGAGTATGTCGGGTAGTGAATAATAACTTATATGGACTTATTGATAAAAAAGGAAAGTTTATTGTGCCCTGCAAATACAAGCTTATAGGTTTTTGTTTAGAAGGATGCTTAAGCGTACGCGATGCCACAACAGGCAAAGAAGGCTTTATCGACAAAACAGGCAAAATAGTAGTGCCTATCAAGTATGACGCAGTAGATAGGTTTTTCGACGGCTTAGCTTGGGTTTATAAAAAGAATATAGGTTGTGGCTATGTAAACGCCACAGGCAAAGAAGTCATTCCATTACAGTACGACTATGGTTGGGCATTTGAACGAGGAGTAACCTCAGTAAAAAAGAATAATAAATGGGCATTTATCAATAAAAAAAATGAACCTCTTACCCCATTTAAATACGATAATGCAGGTCCTTTTGTTAATGGCATCTCAATCGTCACCCAAAAAGATCATTATGGCTTTGTAAATACTCAAGGCAAAGAAATAATCCCCTTAATATATGAAAATGCCAAAGATTTTAGCGAAGGATTAGCCGCCGTCAAAAAAGATGGTAAATGGGGATATATAGATACTACCGGCAAGGTGGTGATTCCTTTTACCTACTCATCTGTCGATCCTTTTGATGATGAAGGAACTGCCGTGGTCTCACGCTATGATGCGATATTTGTGATTGATAAAACAGGAAAATGTGTCCAATATTGCGAGGAATTAGAAAGAATCTCCGCTCAAAAACCTAAAAAAGGATGGCAAACTCAATATGAATTTGTAGGCGAACCCAAAAATGGAGTTATAGTAGTAGGCAATAATGCCCAACAAGGGCTCGTAAACAAACAAGGAAAAGTGCTCATCCCTATCCAATACAGCAGAGTAACACTCGTAAACAAAATAGCTCTTGTAAGAAAAGATCAAAAAGAAGGTGCTTTCAGCCTAAAAGGAGAGCCTCTCGTTCCTCCCATTTACGATATGCTCACAATAGAGCATTTTGATAAAGATGATGAAAATAGCGATTTCGTATTTTTCACTCGTCGCGAAATATACTTTGGAGTGCTCAGCAAAAAAGGAAAAGTTATTGTCCCCGAAGAGTTTTATAATAATGTAGATACCAAATATTTGAAAAGAGGCACTATACGCGTCTTTCGCAACGACAAAGTAGGACTCTATAACCTCGAAGGAAAACAACTCCTTCCTATGATATTCGATAGTATAGAGCCTTTTGTATACGAGAATGATAATGAAACTGAAGTTGTATTTGAAGGCAAAAGCTTTCATATAGATAAAACTGGCAAATGTGTAAGAGATTGCCAAAACGCCCCAAAATACTAACTCCTAAACGAATAAAATAACTAAAAAAATAGAGTCTTATGAAAAACATCTTAGTAACCACCGATTTCTCTGAGAAGTCTATCGCTTCTCTCCACGTAGCAATAGAATTGGCTAAAAAACACAAAGCTAAAATCTATTTGCTTCACGCTATAGAATTGCCACTGCGCTTAATGACCGAGAGTCAAGTATCTGTGCCCGAGGCTATGTACTTTCTCAACCTCACCAAGCAACGTTTCACCGATCTCCGCCAAACTCTCAATACCGATGTAGAAATCCTTGATTTGGTAGAAACATCTCCTCTGCCCGATGCCGTAGAAGATGTCGTGAAAAAACACCATATCGACCTCGTGTTAATGGGTTCTAACGGTGCTTCAGGAGCTAAAGAACTCTTTATAGGTTCCAATGCCGAGAAAGTAATTCGCTCTGCTTCTGTACCCGTGTTGGTAATTAAAAACCCACACGAAAAACTCAAAATTAAACACATTATGTTCGGTTGCGACTTCTCTAAACGATTTTTAAAACCTTTTGAAAAAGCGTTGAAATTAGCAAAACTCTTTGGTGCTAAAGTAGATTTAGTGTATGTGAATACCCCTTATCAATTCCTTACCACTCACGAAATTAACCACCGTATGCAAGAATTTCTCAAAGAAGCTGAACACGTACGTCAGCATTACGAAACTCACGTATACAACGATATTCGTGTAGAAACAGGTATTCTCAACTACGTGAAGGATAATAAAATAGACCTTATTTGTATGTTCCCTAACGGACGCAAAGGTATCGCTCATTTCTTCAACGGCAGTATTAGTAGCGACCTTGTAAACCACTCTAATACTCCAGTGCTTACCATTAAGTTAGAAAAAGAAAAATAGTCGCTTTTGTGTTGCAAACTTTGCCAAAGCTTCCTGCCCGTGCGGCTCGCATCTTTGGCAAAGTTTGTTATAACAAATTTGCTAATTTGCAAATTATTCGTATCTTTGCACCCAAATTACATAAATGAACACTTGGGGTCGACCGGTTTTGACAGTAAGTGGCATTGAACAGTAAGCATACCGAGCTGTGAAATGAATGCTCGTTAATCTCTATTTCAAAATTTTAAATGGCGAGAATAACTACGCTCTTGCTGCCTAATCTGAAGTTTAGTAAGATTTCTGGCTAAGTCCCTACAAGGTAGGGAAGCGAGATGTCTCTGAAAAGCCCTTGTTGACGGCGTTTCGTATAGAGGCACCATAAAAGTCAACATCGAACCTGCAGTAAGCTTCTGCTAATGGTTCTTAATTTTAGGAAGCTAAGCGTAAAATGGGCGGTGCTCGGTCAGTTTTACGACGAAAATCAAACGAGTACTAAGTATGTAGAAAGCTCTTTGATGACTTATTTGGACGAGAGTTCGATTCTCTCCGACTCCACTAAATAGGCAATAGGTAACACGTAACAATTAGAAGTTGATAGGTTATTGGTTGCCTTTTTCTATTTTTAACCATTTACTAATTTGCTAATTCCCTAATTTGCTAATTATACCGTGTGGATCGTAATTCGTGAAAATATCAAAATAGCACTCGATAGCATCCGTGGGCAACTCTTGCGCACCATCCTTACCGTGCTCATTATTGCCATCGGTATTACTGCATTGGTGGGTATACTCAGTGTGATTACCGCTTTGCGCAATACCCTCGAAGGTAATTTCTCTTCTATGGGAGCAAACACGTTTTCTATAACTCGCTATCAGTATAGTCAGCGTGCTGAAGGCAGCGGAACTACCCAAAAACCTCATCCTTATATCACTTATCAAGAAGCAACTACTTTCAAAGAACAGTTCAATAATCCGTTTGCCAAAACAAGCATTTCTATAAATGTTGCCTCAGCAGCCGAAGTGAAGTACGAAAACAAAAAAACTGACCCGCTCGCAGTAGTGGTAGGAGTTGATGAGTACTATATCGGCAATTCAGGTTTAGAAGTAGACGAAGGACGCAATTTTAGTGATTTTGAGATCCAAAACAATAGCAAAGTATGTGTTATAGGTTCCGATTTTAAGAAAACCCTCCTCAAAGATGTAAATCCTATCGGAAAAACTATTTCTATACGAGGTTATAAATTCAAAATAATAGGGGTACTCAAAGAACAGAGTTCTTCTTTTGGCAACTACGAAAATTTTCAAGTGTTCATCCCCTTAAATATTGCACGTGCCGCTTTTCCTGTAGATAATCCTAATTTCCAATTAAAAATAAGCGCCCAAAGTAAAGATCAGCTTGACGGATTGGTAGACGATGCTACCATCGTGATGCGCAATCTTCGTCAGTTAGCACCTTTGCAAGAGAATAATTTTGGTATAGAGCGCAGTGACGACCTTTTGCAGCGCATAGGCAATATCACAGGTACACTCACCATTGCAGGTTTTGTAATTGGGCTTATCACTATCTTGGGTTCTTCCATAGCCTTGCTGAATATTATGCTCGTTTCAGTAACCGAACGCACTAAGGAAATAGGCATTCGCAAAGCTTTAGGAGCAAAACGCAAATCAATAACTTTACAATTTTTTACTGAAACACTACTTATCGCACAAATGGGAGCAGTAACAGGCATCGTTTTGGGTATTAGTTTAGGATTTGTGATAGCCAAAGCCATAAAATTCGACTTTACTATTCCGTGGGGTGTGATAGCAATAGCTATCGTCATTGCAATAGTAGTATCTGTAATTTCAGGCTTGTACCCCGCGATGAAAGCTTCAAAATTAAACCCTGTCGAAGCATTGAGATATGAATAACTAACCCCTTACACCTATGTTTAACAACCTCCATATAGAAAATGAACCCGTAAATATCCCGTTGCCCTACGGCATTACCCTCACTATCAAGCGTGAGGATAAGAACCACCCTTTTGTGTCGGGTAACAAGCTCCGCAAACTCAAGTATAACATTGCTAAAGCTCAAGAGGAAGACAAAGATACCATCCTCACCTTTGGAGGGGCTTATTCTAATCATATCGCTGCTACAGCTGCTGCGGGGCAAATTGTAGGTTTGAAAACTATAGGTGTGATTCGTGGTGATGAATTAGCTTCTAAAATAGATGTTAACCCAACGTTAAAGTTTGCTAAATCTTGCGGAATGGATTTTTGCTTTGTTAGCCGTGAGAATTATCGCCAAAAGCATACGCCCGAATTCTTACAAAATCTCCAAAAACGCTATGGTAACAATATTTATATAGCCCCCGAAGGGGGTACTAATACGCTGGCTGTGAGGGGTTGTGAAGAAATTCTTACCCCCGAAGATAGTGCTTTTGATGTGATATGTAGCGCTGTGGGTACTGGTGGTACGATTTCTGGGCTTATCAATGCAAGCGCTAATCATCAGAAAGTCATAGGATTTCCTGCTCTCAAAGGTAAATTTCTTAGTGAGGTAATCAAGCAATATACTACCAAAACAAATTGGGAGTTGATACACGATTATCACTTCGGTGGGTATGCCAAAGTGAACGACGAATTGGTAGATTTTTTAAATGATTTTAACAGTCAAACAAAAATTTTATTGGACCCTATATATGTAGGTAAAATGATTTTTGCTATCTTTGCCCTCTCAAAGCAAGGGTATTTCCCGCCCAATACCCGCATATTAGCCATCCACACAGGTGGTTTACAAGGAATTAAGGGCTTTAACAACGAACGAATTAAAAAACATAAAAGTATATTGAATTATGATGAAAAGATTTAGTTTACTATTACTATTTCTCTTTATAATATCATCTTGCTCTGAACAGCATTATAGGAATGGGAAAAATTCTCACTCCGTGATCTATCGTGGGCAACGACCTACACCACGTATGGAGGTCAAAAAACCTACCCATTCAGAGCTCGCTCAAAGGAATAAAGCCTTGATGGATTCAAAACTCAATCGCAAGGATTTTATGGAAGACGATTTCCACGAAGTACCTCCTGCTCTCCAAGTGACAGAAGCAGTAACTCAAAAGTATATTGGAGATTACAAAGATATTGCTATGGTCGAAATGCAGCGCTATAACATTCCTGCAAGTATCACATTGGCACAAGGTATCTTAGAAAGTGGCTCTGGGCAAGGTCGCTTGGCACGCTATGGCAATAACCATTTCGGTATCAAATGCCACGCTACTTGGAACGGCAAAACAATTACTCACGACGACGATGAGAAAAGTGAGTGCTTCCGCCGTTATAAATATGCTTACGAATCTTTTGAAGACCACTCTCAATTCTTAGTAAAACGCGGTAGATATAGCTCCTTGTTCGAGTTAGACCCTACCGATTACGAATCGTGGGCGCACGGACTCAAAAAAGCAGGCTACGCTACCGATCCTGCCTATGCTAAAAAACTGATTGCCCTTATCAAGAAATTTAACCTGCATCTGTACGACAATCAAGTGATTGCAATGAAAGGAACAGAACTCAAAATGCCTAATACCGATGTCATTGCAACACCTACACCTAAAATTGCAGCAAAAGAAACCACTCAACCAGCTGTTAAAGAAATAGCTAAACCAACAGTCAAAGAAACACCTAAGCCGGTAGTTAAAGAAACGCCTAAAGTCATAGCTAAAGCTGAAACAACTAAAGTGCCTGCTGCTAAATCTGCTTCAGCAACAGCTAAAGAAAGTCCTATCAAAAAAGATGCAATTGCACAAGTGTTTTATCAAGTGCAAACAGGCGATACTTTATATAAAATAGCACGCGAACAACAAGTGCCAGTACAACAACTGATGAAACTCAACAATTTTGATGATGTAGCTAGTAGCAATCTGAAAGTAGGACAACAAATCCGTGTAAACTAATGACTTTTGCCGAATTCAAAGCGCATATTCACAATAGTTTACAATCTTTGTATCCTAAGAGTGAAATCAATTCTTTTTATTTTATCTTGTTAGAACATTATGGTAATTATACTACAGCCGAGGTATTAGCCAATGTTAGTACTCAGCTCACTGATAATATAACAAAAGCGATACAACAAGCGATTACAGAATTACAAACAGCTAAACCCATACAATACATTTTGGGCGAAACTGAGTTCTTCTCTAATCGTTTTTTTGTAGATGAGAATGTCCTCATACCCCGACCAGAAACCGAAGAATTAGTGGATTGGGTATTGCAAACCTATCCTGATAAAACCTATCCATTACATATTTTAGATGTAGGTACGGGCAGTGGTTGTATTGCTATTTCATTGGCAAAAGCCTTGCCTGAGGCACAGGTAACTGCTATAGATGTTTCGCCTAAAGCCATAGCAGTGGCACAGCGCAATGCCGAGCGCAACGGAATAAAAGTTCAGTTTTTACAACGAGATATTTTGCAAACCGAAACCTTGCCCGAGAAGTACGATATAATCATTTCTAACCCCCCCTATGTGCGTGAGTTAGAAAAAAATGAAATGCATAGCAATGTGCTCAACTATGAACCTCATTTAGCTCTTTTTGTCCCCAATGATCGTCCACTGTTGTTCTATGAGCAAATAGCTACTCTCGCTCAGCAATATCTGAAGCCTAAAGGCAGACTGTTTTTTGAGATTAATCAGTATTTAGCAGCCGAAATGCAAGTGATGTTAGCACAGAAAAACTTTACTGAAATTACCCTTCGTCAAGACCTTTCTGGTAATGATCGTATGCTTTGCGCTCGCATCTTTACCAAAGTTAAATAATATCAGTTCAATATAACAGAAAATTGATTTACAGCAATATAACACAATATATTCACAAAAAAATCACCGTCAGGTGAAAATTCGTGAAATTACTTACCTCGAACTCACGTTAAATAAACTCCGATAACTCTGAGAATACTGAGACCTCCAAGATCTCTGATACTCAGAGAACTCCCATCCCATAGAACTCAATACCCTTACTGTTTAAAATTTGGTATTTCAAAAAAAAGTATTACCTTTGCCGAAAATTACTAAGTGGGTCTTGTAGTTCAACGGATAGAATAGAAGTTTCCTAAACTTTTGATCCAAGTTCGATTCTTGGCAGGACCACTTGTTTTAATCAGTAAAGATTATGAAAGATTTAAACGTATACATCGAAGAGTTGCTCTACAAACACCAATGTGTGATTATCCCTAAGTTTGGAGCATTCATCTCTAATAGAAAATCAGCCAAAATGGCTGATGATAAGACTTTTGACCCCCCTAAACGCGAGCTGAGTTTCAATGCAAGCCTCAATTCTAACGACGGATTGCTAATGAAATATGTCTCTGAACAATCAGGTATCGACTATAAACTCGTTGAAGACTATGTAAATCTCGCTGTTGAAGGTTGGAAACGCATCTTACAGCAAGAACAACCTTTGGTGTTAGACAGAATCGGTACTTTGCGCCAAACTCGTGAAGGCCGTGTGTCTTTTGAACCAGCTAACGAAGTAAACTACCTTACCGATTCTTTCGGTATGGGACCTTTTGTGCCTCACGAAGTCCCTACTGCCGACCTCCAAATTGCTGAAAATCAAATTAAACCTACAATCGATCCCGAGTCAATTCTCCCTCCTGAAGAGAAATCTCTCGCCGCTATTGAAAGCCCTATTTCACAACCAGCACCTCCTGTAGAGCCTATTTCTCAACCCGAAGTAGAAAATATAGTCCCTCCTAAGCCCACTGTAAATAAAAAGAAATTCAAACTGCGCCCTTATATCAAATATACAGCAGTAGCAATGTTAGGATTGGCAATATTGGCCTATGGTGCCTATGCTTTGTTTAGTGAAAAACTCGCTAATGGTAGCTCCGATGAACAACAATATGTGGTAACCGATAGTTTGGTGCAAGAACGTTTAAACCAGCAACTTAGTGAAGCAGCGGTATTTACTCCACCTATCACTATGCCCGTAATCAACCTTACCCCAGAAAAAGGTAAGGCAAAACCTGAATCTAAACCTAAAACGGTTACTGAATCACCTAAACCTACAAGAACAGAACCTACACCAACCTCAAAACCTACACAAACTACAGCAGGTACTAAACCTACACAAACCACCACAGGTACTAAACCTACGCAAACTACAGCAGGTACCAAACCTGCTAACACGAACACACCAAGTGCACCTAACCGACCTTCACCTTTGGCTAACAAAAAATACCAAGTGATTGCAGGAGCTTTTAGTTCCGAGAAAAACGCTCAGGCTCGTGTACAGCAACTTAGAAAAATAGGTTACCCTAATGCTTTCGTCTTAGGTGTAAACGCCAAAGGTCTATACCAAGTGAGCTATGGTGGTTTCGACTCTGTCGATGAAGCAAGACTACAACAACGCGAAGTACAAGCTTCTAAACAAGAGAAAAAACTCGACGGCGGATGGATACTCACTCAACCCTAAAAAAATGATACCATATAAGAAAACCCCTTCTGATTCACGTACTATACTCACCGACCTCGTACTACCTGGCGAAACCAATCACCTGAACGCTATGTTCGGGGGCGAGCTCCTCGCTCGTATGGATAGAGCCGCAAGTATAGCCTCTCAGCGCCACTCAGGTCGTGCTACGGTTACCGTATCAGTAAACCACGTCGCTTTCACCCATAGCATACGCGTCGGGAGTATTGTAACTGTTGAAGCGGCTATCTCACGCGCATTCTCCTCTTCTATGGAAGTGTATATAGATGTGTGGATGGAAAATACCTATGGCGAACGCACTAAAGCTACTGAGGCGATCTACTCGTTTGTCGCGGTCGACGAAAATGGTCGCCCCGTAAAAGTACCCGAATTAGAACCCGAAACCGAGCTTGAAAAAGAACGTTTCAAAGGCGCTTTGCAACGTCGCCAACTCAGCCTCGTAATCGCTGGCAAATTGAGCCCTCACGATGCTACCGAGCTCAAAGCCCTATTCACCGAGTTAGAAAATAGTTGATGTAATAGCAAGAACCGCCACTGTAAAAAGGCGGTTTTTTCTCTTAAAAACAAATAAAAATGACCTTATCAGAAGAAAACCACTTGAAAGCTATCTTTCACCTCTATGCCGAAACTAAACAGGCTGTGAGTACCAATGCTATTGCCGAAGTGATGAACACCAAAGCTTCATCAGTAACTGATATGCTCAAAAAATTAGCCGAAAAACAACTTATCAACTATGTCAAATATCAAGGTGTTACACTCTCCAAAAAAGGCTATCAAAGAGCTGTTAGCATCATTCGCAAACACCGCTTGTGGGAAGTGTTTTTAGTAGAAAAACTTAATTTCTCGTGGGACGAAGTACACGAAATAGCCGAAGAACTCGAACATATACAATCCGATAAACTCATCGAACGCCTCGACGCTTTCTTAGGATTCCCTAAAAAAGACCCTCACGGCGACCCTATCCCTAATAAAGAAGGTGTCTTCTCTACCACCGTCCAAACCCTTCTCAGCGAACTCAAACAAGGTGACAAGGGGGTCTGTGCCGCCGTAAAAAATACCTCTAGAGAGTTTTTGGTGTATCTAAACAAAATGAACATCGCTTTGGGTGATGAAATAGAAGTACTCAGCAAAGAACCTTTTGACGACTCTATGTTCCTGCTGGTAAATGATAAACATATCAACCTCTCTGCAATGGTTTGCAGAAATATATATGTCAATGGAAATACTAAAGAAAAATGAATAAGAAAAAACTAACCCTCATTATAGCCCTTATTGCTGTAATAATAGCTGGTGCTTACTGCACCTATAATTATTTTAGCAAACTCCGCTTTGAAGAAATAACCATAGAACGTAGCGAAGAAAATTGCGACGACGATTGCTTCTCTGTGAGCTTAAATTATTTGCATTGTAAAGGCAATAGCGAGTTCGCCCAAAATTTCAATAAAGAAATTGAAATGCAAATCTCTAATTTCCTTCTTTCCAACGAAGATACGCTCCAAGTAGAAGGCATCAGTGTCGAAAAAGCCTTGGATAGTTTGAGCAACGATTACTACAAACTCCACGGCCATTTTCCCGAGCTCCCAGCTTTCGAGTTCATCGTTACCGATAGTATTATGTGGAAAAATACCAAAATGCTCTCTTTGGTATCTAATCGCTATGCCTCTACAGGTGAAGCTCAACCTACACAAACAAAAGTATTTACTAACTTTACCCTCGATGATGGCGAGGTAATTACAAACGAAAATCTCTTTACCGATGAACAGAAAGTAACTCAAATTGCCGAACGTTACTTCAAAAAAGCAAAAGAAACTGCTACAATTACTCCTTTAAACGATAAAAAATTCGATTTTGAAGATGGAGTATTTTCTCTCCCTAACAAAATGGGAATCGCTACCGATGCCCTCATTTTGTACTACGACCCTTTTGAAATCGCTCCTTATGTAGATGTGCCTTTTGAAGTAAAAGTACCCATCAAAGAGATTATGCCTTATCTTACTTTTGCCGATGATAAATAATATGAAAGAACAATTAACAACACTCCATAATGCTCTCCTCCAAAAAAATGAAGTAGAAGGTCTCGCTTTCTTAGCTCAACAATTCCCCAATAAAATTGTCTTTTCTACCAGTTTTGGATTAGAAGATCAAGCAGTTAGTCACCTTATTTTGGCAAACCAAATCCCTATCAGTATCTTTACTTTGGATACAGGGCGCTTGTTCAACGAAACTTACTCCGTTTGGGAAAGTACCAATGAACGTTATCACACTTACATTCAACCTTATTACCCTAAAGCAAACGATATAGAAGAATACGTACATAAAAACGGACCGCTCTCTTTCTACCGCTCTGTTGAACTCCGCAAAGAGTGCTGCCATATCCGTAAGGTAGAACCTCTCAGTCGCGCGCTCAAAGGTAAAAAAGTGTGGGTTACAGGCTTGCGTGCCGACCAAAGTACAGCCCGCAAAGACCTCCCAATACTTGAGTGGGACGATACCTATCACCTATTTAAGTATAATCCTATTCTCCATTGGACTTTTGAGGATACAAAAGCTTTCATCAAAGCGCATAATATCCCCTACAACGTGTTGCACGACAAAGGTTTTGTGAGTATCGGATGTGCCCCTTGTACCCGCGCTATCAAAGAAGGTGAAGATTTCCGCGCTGGCCGCTGGTGGTGGGAAAGTAACAGCAAAAAAGAATGCGGACTCCACGAACACAAATAAATCAACAAATAGGCAAATTGATAATATGACTTTTTTCAAAACCCTCTTAGCTACAATCCTCGGATTCTTTATCTCTATGGGAATATGCCTCCTCCTATTCCTCATCTTCATCTCTATGATGATAGGTTCAGTAGTAGGAAGTTCCTCTGGCGATGAAATAACCGTAAAGGATAATTCAGTATTGGAACTTGCTTTCAACGAGCCACTTACCGACTATAGTGAGCGCATTAGCTTCAAAGATTTTGATTATACCTCTCAGTCTTACAACGGATTGAACACTACTCTAAAAGCTATTCAAAAAGCCAAAAACGATAAACGTATCAAAGGTATTTACCTCAAAAGTACGGGCAACATCGGGGGGTTAGCGTTCGCTCAAGAACTCCGTAAAGCCTTAATCGATTTCAAATCTTCTGGTAAATTCGTCTTAGCCTATAACGACGAAGTTTCTCAACTTGATTACTACCTTCAAAGTGTCGCCGATAAAATTTATATAAGTCAGCTCGGAAGCGTTGCTCTCCGCGGTCTCTCTTCCGAAGTGCTCTTCTTCAAAGGTTTGCAAGAGAAAACAGGAGTACAAATGGAAGTAATTCGCCACGGTAAATACAAAAGCGCTGTCGAACCTTTCTTAGATAATAAAATGAGCGACAACAACCGCTTGCAAATCACACAACTGCTCAATGCAATGTGGAGTGTTATCGCTGCCGATATCGCCCAAAGCCGCAATATCTCTGTCGATAAACTCAACGAAATCGCTACAAATGTAGGCGGACGTACTGCCCAACTCGCTAAAAACAACGGACTCGTAGACGATATCCTCTTTCGAGATGAGTTCGAGAAAATTATATGCGATAAAACAGGTAGCAAAAGTATTGACAAAGTAGATTTTATCAATATAGAAGACTATGCCGAAGCTGTGATAGGTAAAACCTCAAGCCATAAAACTAAAGATAAAATCGCTGTGATTTACGCCGATGGTGAAATTATGCAAGGCGAGGGGCGTGCCGAAGTAGTGGGCAACGAAACCATTATCCGTGCTTTGCGCAAAGCCGCCGATAAAAAAGAAGTAAAAGCAATTGTTCTCCGTATCAATTCCCCCGGTGGTGATGCCTTAGCTTCAGAGCTGATGCATCGCGAAATAGAAATTACTAAAAAGAAGAAGAAGGTATATGTGTCTATGGGAAATTACGCCGCTTCAGGTGGATATTATATAGCTTGCAATGCCAATCGCATCTTTGCTGAAGCAGGTACCATTACAGGTTCTATCGGGGTATTTGGAGTGATTCCTAACGTAAATGCTTTAGTGACTAATTGGGGTATAACTGCCGAAACGGTGAGCACTCACCCTAATGCTCAATGGTATAGCCCTTATCAAAAGCCTACTGAACAATTCAGAAAAGAAATGACTGAATCTATCGAACAGGTATATACTGTATTTTTAGACCGTGTAGCCAAAGGACGTGGAAAAACAGTAGCTCAAATAGACTCTATCGCACAAGGCAGGGTGTGGAGCGGTAAAGAAGCTCTTGCCAATGGTTTGGTAGACGAACTCGGCTCTCTTAACGATGCCATCGCCTATGCCGCTAAAGATAACGGACTCAAAGAATATCGCACTGTTTCTTATCCTGTATTCGAGATGGATTTCAAAACAATGTTCCGTCGTTTTGGCGCTCAGTTGAGAGGCGAAAATTTGCGTAACGAAATGGGAGTAGAAGCTTATGAAGTATATCAACAAGTGAAACGTATCGCTCAACAACGCGGCATACAAGCCCGTTTAGAATACGATGTGAAACTGAAATAGTTACAAATTTTAACACAAAATTAACATTTTTAAACTTGCCTATCTCATTTTTATTACCTACATTTGTACAGAAAAACATTAAAACCTATCTATTATGAAACGTGCAATGTTTGAATACACAAAAATGATTTTATCAAAGGTAAGTTTTGATCCAAACTTATTCTACAAAGAACTTAACAAAGCAATAGATAGACTATTGCCCTACGAAGTAGAAGAACTAAAAGTTTGGCTTGATGCCTATACTAAAAATAAGCCCGAACTTTCACACTGCAAGGTGCTTATGGATAAATAATAATAAAGCTGCCTACGTAAGTAGGTAGCTTTTTCTTACTTCTTACCTCTTATCTAAAAATGAACATCACTAGTACTCAAAACCCCCTAATAAAAAAAATCGCTCTTTTGAGTGAAAAATCACGCGAACGCAAAAAACAAAGTTTATGTGTAGTAGAAGGCGCGCGCGAAATACGTTTGGCTTTACAAGGTAACTATACCCTTGAAACGCTCTTGTATCAACCTAATATCTTCAGTGAAAGGCAACTCACCGAATTGCTCGGTTATACTACCCAAAAACTCACGCCTATTGCTATTAGCAAAGAAGTGTATGAGAAAATTAGCTATCGCAGTTCTACTGAGGGGGTGATAGCTTTGGTAGAAGTAAAAAAACACGGTTTAGACACTTTGGCATTCAGCACTAAAAAACCTTTGCTATTAGTAGCCGAAGCTCCCGAAAAACCGGGGAATATAGGGGCACTCCTCCGTACTGCCGATGCTGCCCATATAGATGCTGTGATTATCGCCAACCCTAAAACCGACCTCTACAACCCCAATATCATCCGCTCGAGTGTGGGCTGTGTGTTTACGGTGCCTATCGCCACAGGTACTACTGCCGAGGTCATTGATTTTCTGAAAGCTAAAAACATCAGCAGTTATTGTGCGGCTCTCACGGCATCTAAGCCTTACTACGAAGTGTCGTTTAGCGAAGCCTCAGCTATAGTAGTGGGTACAGAAGACCAAGGACTCACCGGTGAATGGCTCAGGCATAGTACCCAGAATATCATCATCCCAATGGAAGGTGTAATCGATTCTATGAATGTATCGGTAGCTGCTGCTGTACTCATCTTTGAGGCAAAACGCCAAAGAGTAATGACAAGCTACGAATAACGAAGTACGAATATGAAACAGTTCACGTTTATATTGCTCCTATTGATTATTCAATGGGCAAACGCTCAAGAAGGTAAAGAAATAGCCCTTGAACAAATCAAGGCTATTACGTATGCTTCAAAATCATCTCCATCTTTCTATATACAAAAAGGTAAAAATAGCTTTTTGAGGGTAGAATTTGAATTGGAAGATAATGAAGAGGCATCGTGTGATGATTTTGATATATATACATCTAAATTCGTCTGTTACAGCGATGAAAAATCTCAGACACTAAGTGAAATATTAAAAGGAGAACAAGGAATTATTTATACTAAAGAGATACGTCGCACGCACCCCTCTGATTTTATAGGTAAATCATTTGCTCTCAAACAAGGTTTCTATGATGACAAGAGAGGTGCTTTGTTGAAAATCGTGAACCCTTTCTTAGCACTTACTTACGAAATCCTCTCTAAAAAAGACTTGATAGATGATTACCCAGAAAAAGATTACTATTCTTTCATTCCTCTCAACTTAGGAAGTGATAAATACATTTATATATTATTAGATGAAAATGATGACCAGATTATTATAGTTCCTCTAAAATATAAAACTGTATTACTCTGCGACACTCCTAAGGGCTATAGCAAACTTTCTTCTTTTTATAAAAAAGAACCTGATTACAACACACTTTTTGATGATTATACCCCCCAAAACTTTATGACTCTTCGGCATATAAAAGAAGGATATGAATTGGTAGATATTTTCAATAGGAAAATATTGCCTAGCATTTATGACTCTATTTATTACACAAGGACAATGCTCATTACCAAAAAAGGGGAGGAATACAGCTTATATCAATACAATTTACAACCTAAATTACTTAAAGATGTGAAAGTAATTCATCTGTTGTCTGATAGAGATAACGAGTTTGAGGTACTTACCGATAAAGGAGCTTATTATTATTCTAATGAAGGTCAGCCTTTAAGAAAACTCTCGTCATTCTATTATGGGTTATGTGGCACTATTAGCAGAAGTTATTACACTCTTAAAAAAGATAGCCTAAACACGGCACAACCTCATTATATGCTATATCAATTAAGAGGAGCAACACATTTCTATGCCGATAAACGCTTTTATCTAACCGATAGAAGCCCTGATGAAACTTTGACTTTTGTAGAGGGGAACATAGGTGTAGAATGGAATGTGAATAAAGATGTTGTAGGTCATACATATCCTCATCCTCAATTTGTAAGAGTACAACGTAATGGTAAATACGGCTTGTTCGAGTACAATTTTGAATTTGACTTTCAAAGTCCTTACCAAGAAGAAATCTCAGAAGATTCCGATAAATCGTTTCAACGAAAAAAACGCAATTATCCCGATAGTTTTGTCATAGGTAAAGAACTATTGCCTATTGTCTACGACCATATACAGCAACAAGGTAACGGACTTATCTATTTCTATCTAAATGGTAAAATAGGTATCTATCCTCAACAGAAAACAGCTACTTATAGTGCTATAGAACCCGCCGAAACTCATTCTTTCTACCGCATTACTAAAAACGGCAAAAAAGGCTATCTCGATATAAAGACCTTTCAAGAATACTTTTTTGAATGATAAGTTATAAATATGAAGCACCTCATAACAATCCTTTTTTTATTCTTTTGTAGTTTATCAGTGGAAGCGCAATATACGCTTTCCACTCCTAAAGAAATTGATGTTATAGCTGTTGATGAACGGGTAGGCTTTACTTTTTATCACATAAAAGAGAATGGTGATTATATTGCATATCAATTGGAATGCAAAGAGGAAAGAGATGTACAGAATAACAAAATGTACAATCTTTCTCTAAAAGAGGTAGCTACTATTAAAAAACGAAAAATTAAAAAGGAATTAGAGGAAAAGGGAGTTTTCTATACCAAAGACCTGCGTAGTACAACGTATGCTGATTTCAATAAGAAAAAATGGTCTTTAGGCGGAGGGGTAATCCTCAGTTTTGTCAATACATCGTATATAGTTGAACAGTACTTGGAAGCGTACAAATCTACTTCATTGTCGTTCATACCTATTGTAATCCAACTATCTAAGGATAAGTGTATTTATCTATTAGGGAAAGGGTATAGCTGGAATCGTATATACAACGCCTTGGTTCCTTTTAAAGATAGAGATGAGTTAGTGGGATATAACATCAGCGGGGAGTTGGAATCTATTCAGCTTGATAAAGGCTATATAGCTGATGCTATGGGACATAAAGACTTGTATTTCAAAAAGCCTAAAGCAGATAAATACGAGTTGGTAAACATATTGGGAGCTAAGGTATTACCTGATGAATATGACAATATTTACTATTCTAAAAGTATATTTGTTACAGAAAATAATGGGAAGATAGAAGTTTATAATCTGTATCAGGATAAGATGGATATAGGTGATATAAAAGGGTTTTATCTCTATGATATGGGGATAGAGGTACTCAAGGAAAGTGGAGCCGCTTACTACGATGCTTATGGCAAAAAAGTAACAGAGCTTCCTAATCTTAATAAGGGAGATGACTGTTATGTTATCAGTAACATGCAATTGCACATAGGAGAGCTATGGGGTGAGTATCTCAGTAAAAAACGTTCTGCTGTAAAAGAAATAGGTGAAACAATAACCGAGATACATCGCGATAAAAACTTGTATTATTTAAGAGTTGAAAAGAATGGTTATAAGGGATTGCTTCTTTGCAAACTCACTCCAGAAGAAAAAATTACAGAAGAAGAACTGCTACCAATAGTATATGATAAATTGTATTATGAAAGCAATAATCAGTTCTTTTTTGAAAAAGGTAGCAAAAAAGGCTTTTTCCCTCAGCAAAAAGAACCTTCTTACAATGAGGTTAAAAAATGTACTTTTCATTTCTATGAAATAGAAAAAAACGGCAAAAAAGGCTATCTCGATATAAATACCTTTAAAGAATACTTTTTTAATTGACTAAAGTGAAATACAAAAAGCTGTCTAACAAAAGTAAAATGTTAGACAGCTTTTTTGTTCTGTTACTTGTTACTTAAACAGAAACTCCATATTCTCTTAGAGCATCGTTTAGTGAAGTTTTCTTATCGGTTGAGGCTTTGCGCTGCCCGATGATAAGGGCACAAGGCACTTGATAATCGCCAGCAGGAAAGTGTTTGGTATAACTACCAGGGATTACTACTGAGCGTTCGGGTACATAGCCTTTCAGTTCTTTAGGTTCACTGCCCGTTACATCAATGATTTTAGTAGAGGCTGTAAGCACTACATTAGCACCAAGTACGGCTTCTTTGCCTACACGCACTCCTTCTACCAAGATACAACGCGACCCGATGAAAGCCCCATCTTCTACTATCACAGGGGCTGCTTGCAAGGGTTCTAATACCCCCCCTACACCTACGCCACCACTCAGGTGCACGTGTTTGCCTATTTGGGCACAACTACCCACAGTAGCCCACGTATCTACCATTGTACCTTCGTCTACATACGCCCCTATATTCACATAGCAGGGCATTAGTATAGCGCCTTTGGCGATAAAAGCGCCTCTACGAGCAACTGCTGGTGGTACTACGCGCACTCCTTTTTCGTCGTAATTGTGTTTGAGCGGTATCTTATCGTGGAACTCAAAGATACCCACCTCTACGGGTTTCATATTTTGGATAGGGAAGTAAAGCACTACAGCTTTTTTCACCCATTCGTTTACTTTCCAGCCATCGGCAGTAGGCTCTGCCACTCGCAACTGACCTAAATCTAAGAGGTGAATCACCTCACGGATAGTCTGTTGTACAATTTCCTCACGAAGCAGAGAGCGATTCTCCCATGCCTCATCTATCATTTGTTTTAAGTGTTCCATTTATCTAATTATCAATTTTTAATTGCTTTTATTGCTTTTTCAAGTGTTTCAATTTTCGCTAACGCATCAGCTTCTTTTTTGCGCTCGTTTTCTACCACTTGAGCAGGCGCTGAGTTTACAAACTTCTCATTAGAAAGTTTCTTGCGTACTGAGGCTAAAAAGCCTTGTGTATAGGTGAGTTCCTCTTGTAGTTTTTTGAGTTCCTCTTCTACATTCACCGCGCCTTCCATTGGGATAAAGAAAGTAACGTCTTTTACTCTGAAAGACTTAGACATTTCTTGCAAAGAACTAATTATTTTCTGAGACTCTTTACTTTGAAGATCATTAGTTTTACAAGCTCCTCTAGAGACAAAATCCTCTACTTTATCCATATTACACAGCTTCTTTATCACTTCAAACAGTTTAATTTTTACTTCTTCTCTTTTTATGGGAAATATATCTGTTACAGAATAAAGGCTAAGCGGTGTTTTGAAAGGTATATTCTTCTCTTTGCGCACCGTGCGGATACCAGCTATCACTTCGGTAGCAAAATCAAATTCTGCCAATAGTTTTTCGTCATATGGCTGTACGGTGGGGTAGGTAGCCACGATAAGGGCTTGTTCAGGGGTACGAGGTGCTAAACTTTGCCATATTTCTTCGGTGAGGAAAGGCATAAAGGGGTGGAGAAGTTTTAGTAAGTTCTCAAAAGCGGTTACTACGCCCTCATAAGTTGCTTTGTCCATCGGTTTGCCATATTCGGGTTTTACCATTTCCAAAAGCCACGCACAGAAGTCGTCCCAGGCGAGTTTATAAATTGCCATTAGGGCATCGGAGATGCGATATTTCTCAAAATGGTCTTCTACTTCGGTGAGTACTGCGTTGAACTTAGCTTCAAACCATTGCAAAGCCAGCTGAGCAGCTGCAGGTTGTGCTACCGAGCTATCCACTTGCCATCCTTTTACCAATTGGAAAGCATTCCACAATTTGTTGCCAAATCCTTTTCCTTGCTGACAAAGGGCTTCGTCAAACAATAAGTCATTACCTGCTGCTGATGAGAGCAAGAGCCCCACGCGCACGCCATCAGCACCGTAATCGGCGATGAGTTTGAGTGCATCAGGAGAGTTACCTAAGGATTTAGACATCTTGCGGCGTTGTTTGTCACGTACCAATCCGGTGAGGTACACATTGCTAAACGGACGCTCGCCTTTGTATTCATAACCTGCTACTATCATTCGGGTTACCCAGAAGAAAAGGATATCAGGTCCTGTTACCAAATCGTTGGTTGGGTAATAATACTCGATTTCAGGATTATTAGGCTCTAAAATACCGTTGAAAACGCTCATTGGCCATAACCAAGACGAGAACCAAGTATCGAGAGCATCTTCATCTTGTCGCAAATCGGCTTCAGTAAGATGTGCATTGCCGCTCTTTTCTTTAGCCAAAGCGAGGGCTTCTGCCTTAGTTTCGGCTACTACAAATTGGTCTTTGCCCTCGCCGTAGTAGTAAGCAGGAATTTGTTGTCCCCACCACAATTGGCGTGAGATATTCCAATCGCGTACATTCTCTACCCAATGGCGATAAGTATTCTCGAATTTCTTAGGATATAGTTTGATGCTTTCGTCTTCCAATACTGCCTTGATAGCGGGTTGGATAAGGGTATCCATTTTTAGGAACCACTGGTCGGAAAGGCGGGGTTCTATCACGGCTTTGGTACGCTCAGATGTCCCCACTTTGTTAGTATAAGTCTCTTTTTTAGCGAGTAAGTCTTTTGCTTCTAATTCGGCTACTATCTCCTTGCGCACTACAAAGCGGTCTTTGCCAGCATAGTGCAAACTGTAATGATTAAGGGTTGCATCATCATTGAAAATGTCAATTACTTCCAACTGATGTTTGTCGCCCAAAACCTTGTCGTTAGGGTCGTGGGCAGGGGTTACTTTCAGGCAACCTGTACCAAACTCTACATCTACGTACTCATCTTCAATAATCGGAATCACGCGGTTGCAGATAGGCACAATCGCTTTTTTGCCTTTGAGGTGTTGCCAACGCTCATCGTTAGGGTTGATACAGATAGCCGTATCGCCAAAAATCGTTTCAGGGCGCGTTGTAGCAATCACGAGGTGCTCATTCGTCCCTTCAATTTGATATTTCAAATGATACAAAAATCCTTGACGTTCTTCGTAAATCACCTCTTCATCAGAAAGGGTAGTTTTAGCCTCTGGATCCCAGTTCACCATACGGTGACCGCGGTATATCTGTCCTTTGTTGTACAAATCTACAAACACTTTGATAACCGAAGCCGAAAGCTCCTCGTCCATAGTGAATTTAGTGCGTTCCCAGTCGCAAGAGCAACCTAATTTTTTGAGTTGTTCGAGGATTACCCCACCGTATTGGTGTGTCCATTCCCACGCGTGTACAAGGAACTCCTCACGAGTGAGGTCAGATTTTTTAATGCCTTGTTCTTTGAGTTTTGCCACCACTTTGGCTTCTGTTGCAATCGAAGCGTGGTCAGTACCTGGAACCCAGCAAGCATTGAAGCCTTTGAGGCGTGCACGACGAATAAGTACATCCTGAATGGTGTTGTTGAGCATGTGTCCCATATGGAGCACCCCTGTAACGTTAGGGGGTGGAATAACAATGGTGTAGGGCGTACGCTCATCGGGGGTAGAGTGAAAATAGTTGTGGGCAAGCCAATAGGCATACCATTTTTCTTCTAATTCTGTAGGATTGTATTTTTTAGGTTCTTTTTCGTTCATTTGTTTGATAAAGTGTATATTTTATTCTATTATTTTAGTAACTTATTTTTATTGAGAAATTCTAAAAAACCTTTCAAAATTTCTTCATTTCGTTCAACAATATTGACTTCATCAAAATTAGAGAGTTTTGAAAGTTCTAAAAGCTCATAAATAGATGTAGCTTCTTGTACTTTATTATTTTTTCGTATTCCCTGATAATATAGTATCTTATCAGCGAAACGATAGTCAGAAGCTCTAATGTTGATACGTTGCTCCAAAAGTGACTTATTTCCTAAAAGATCTATATCTTGTTCAGAAGAAAGAGGTTCACTTTTCATTCTATTACGAGCATAAATATGTTCAATATCTAAACGGCAATCTATAGGAAGTAGTTCTTGTGCTTCGAAATGAAAAGCCCACCAAGTTATCATTGAACGTGTAATTTGTCTTTGATTAAGAAATTTAAAATTTTTAAAAATACTTACAAAGTTATTTTTATCAAATTTAAAATCCTCAAAAGTCACCTCTTTATCATTTATTATATTTACCATTTCACGATAAACTGGTGTGCGCAAGGCATTTACTCCAGGATTTGTGAGTGCATAAGCCCAAATAAAGGCTGTTATTTTTTCTAAGAAATTAAAGAATTGAGAATCATCTAGAGTTCTATTTTTTTCTTGATGATGCATAAAATAAACAGACACTATATAATACCACATCCCATTAGGAGCATAGTTTAAAACAAACAGACGCTTAAGTACTCTATCAGAAAAACGTTCTTTGTTTTGAGTGTTTACATCATACCAAAAGTAAAGCAATGCTTCCAAATTAGTCAATGTAGATTCATTTTTCAATTCTTTATAATACTCTTTTTCATAGAACTTTCTAAGAGCTTCAGTAGTTGAATTTGTATTTCCCTGTTTTGCTCGCAAATAATACATATAACGAGTAAACAATTCATCTAATGACGAACTACTATCGTTTGTTTTAAAAGTTTGTATGGATGTTTGCTCTAATTCTTTCCACTTTTCAATAAATGTGTCTTTTTCACCCTTTTTAGAGTAATATTTGTAGAACTCAGCTTTAAAAATATCAGCGTCAGAAAGTGGTTTCCCTCTGTCATTCAAGGTAGAAAATATTCTCAAAGCAGTATCTTGGTTTTCTGCTTCTATGGGCAACAAGATGCAGTTGTTTAATATTCGTATAGGTAAATAAGGGAAAAATGTAGGGTAACTTCCTAAAAAAGAAGTGATTTTTTTTTCAAAGAATCTATAGTTATCAGCATAACGACTTTTAAAATTGTCAGGAGCTGTTCCTTGTTTTAGAATTTGTAAGAATTCTTCTTTGTCTTCGTCTGTTGCTACTTCTGAATTTATTTTAAGAGCCTCTTTATTAGGTTCATCAAATTCATTAGTTTTCCAAATACACTGCTCAATCATCTTCCGCATAGTTTTGGTTTCTTTATCTTGCATAACTCCAGACCTTTCATAAAAAGCACGAAGTAATAACATCAAAGTTGTTAGACGTTGTTGTCCATCTATAATTTCTTGTTTGTTTATTTCATTTTTAAATGTCACGATAGGTCCAAGATAATATTCATCATCTTGTTTGAATTTAGTAGCATCATCTTCAGGAATAGCAAAAGAGAATATATCATCCCAAAGAGTTTGACATTCATTTTCTCCCCAAGCATAAGGACGTTGATAGTCTGGAATTAAAAAATCTGATTTTTTATCCGAAAAAAGTCCTTTTATTGTTTTTTGATCTATATTTAGTTTAGACATATTTTAATATTTTATTTAATTTCAAGGTTTGTTAAATCAAAGAACATCTGGCGAATGTCTTCATTATTATCTTTTTCAGTTAAGAATTCAAAACCTAACTTTTGGTAGAAAGTTAAAGCTCCTTTATAGGCATCTACTGTGATAAGTCTGCAAGCTATCTTTTTGTTTAAATCAACGCAATCACGTATAACATTGCGAATAAAAATCATTCCTAATCCCTTGCCCTTGTAAGTTTTATCAATGGCTAAACGTCCTATTTTTACAGCAGGTACACTTTTCAAATGGCGTTTAGGATGAGGAATTAGATGACTTAAAAACTTTTTGTATTTGCTTTTTGATGGAAAATCTTCTTCCTTGAGTTGCAGACTATCGTTGAGCACACTATAGTAGCCTAAAGTACGTTCTTTATCTTCAACAATAAAAGTGGTAGCAAGCAATTCTTTTTGATATAGTAATGCTTTATTGAACAGGAAATCATTCAAATCATCATCTTCACAGTCAAAAGGTTTGATAGGGTAATTTTCTTTTAGTTGAAAGAAAGATAAACCCTCTAAGCTATTTCTTTTCAACATCTGGGTTTTCTTTAAAAATTGATTTTAAACGTTTTGCATCTTCTTGGATAACTTCCCAAGTAATGCCTTTTTTCTTTAAATTCTCTTTAAAGTTTGCTAACTTGTTGTAGAACTCTATGACTTCTTCTCCCTCGAGTACGGGAGTAGGTAAAATATCTCTTGCCATAATATTATTTTTTCTAATGTGTTGATTTTGGGTGCAAAGGTAGTGATTAATTGACAATTAACAATTATCAATTGTCAATTATTTCAGTTCACCAATTTTTGTAGGGATTTTTGCTGAGCATAGCATTGTAGTAACGCGCCTCATTGGTTACTTCCTCGCCTAACCATTCGGGACGCTCAAAAGGGGTATTTTCAGAGGGTAATTCTATCTCTGCAATCACTAATCCTTCATTGTCTCCATAGAACTCATCTACTTCAAAACACAACTCGCCACAAGGCACGAGATAACGGGTTTTGTCTATCACTCCCCTTTCACAAAGAGTGAGCAGTTGCTCAGCATCGGCTACTGCAATGGCTTTCTCCCACTCAAAACGCGTGGTACCACTCTCGTTGCTACTGCCCTTTATAGTGAGGAATGCTTCGTCGTCTTTTATGCGCACTCTCACTGTGCGGTCTGGCACAGAGCTCAAATAGCCTTGTGTAATGCGTATCGCCTTAGTAGAGAGTGCTTTATAAGTGTTGCTTTTTACCTTGAATTTGCGTTCTATTTCTTGTAACATAGATTATACTTCTGTGTGACTTTTGTGAGAGAAAGGTACATACCAAGCGAGTGTTATGGAAGGAATTATTAATACGATGGCTAAGAGGAAGAAACCTAAATACCCTAAAGATTCGCTCAATGCTCCACTTGCCATTCCTGATAATGCTAAAGATAACATCGCTAAACTATTACCAAAAGCATTATGCGTCATCTGATTTTTACCAGGAGCTACTTGTTGCATAATGAAGAGAGTAAGTCCTACTGCCCCAAAACCATAACCAAAGTTTTCACCTATCACACCAAGTGCAATGGTAGTGAGATGGGTAGGCTGAAAATATGCCAATAACAAATATACTATAAATTGAATATTATAAGCACATACGAGAATAAAAAGGGATTTTTTGAGCCCTACTTTTGATACGTAATGCCCTGCTAAAATAGAGCCCGTAATAAAAGCTATAACTCCCGCTGTACCATAGATAAAACCTACTTGTTCATTGCTGAGCTCTAAACCTCCTTCAGCAACTTTCCCTTTGAGGAATAAAGGAAATATTTTCATTACAAAACCTTCAGCAAAGCGATATAAAAAGATAAAAATAAGGTAATACCAAATATGTTTTTTCCGAAAGAAATCAACGATGATACTTCCAAGTTCATTCATTTTTTCTGAAAAATCACCAGTAGTTTTTGGTTTCACATCGCGAGGTAACATATAAAAATGATAAAACCCTACAATGCCAAAAATAGCTGCACAAATACTCATAACTACCTGCCATGATGCTACTTGTGAAAAACCTTGTTCTGTTACTAACCAGCCTGCTAAAAAAATAAGCCCTCCGTTAGCCAATACTTTGGCAATATTATAAAAAGCTCCTTGCCAGCCTGAATAAGCACTTTGGGTAGCTACATCAAGCTGTTCCATATACATTCCATCAAGAGCAATATCGTGAGTAGAACCACTTAGGGCAATGATTCCCATAAATACTAATACCATAGTGAAGAAATTAGGCAGGGGCAGCGAGAAGACAATAGCCCCAAAAGCAACTGCTGATATAAGTTCGGTGATAAAAATATACTGCCGTTTCGTACCGAAAAGTTCCATTATAATACTAATGATAGGTTTTAGTGACCACGGTAAAATAATCCAACCTGTCCAAAAAGTGTGCTGTGACTTAGGAATTCCTAAATCTTCAAAAAATACTGAAGCTACCAGAGTGAGCATAATCATAGGTAACCCCATAGCAAAATAGGCAGTAGGCACCCAAGTAATAGGATTTTTCTTTTTCATAACAGTTGTTGTTTAATATGTTTTTATGTGTTTGTTAAAAAAATCCGACAAATGTACGACTATTTTAACAATTAACAAAAATAATTGTTAATTATTAATTGCTAATTGTCAATTATTTATTACCTTTGCAAAGTTTTTCATATAACTCAAAAAAATCATAATTAACAAAGAATGAAAAAATCATTTATTTTAGCAACTTCAGCAGCCTTATTGTTAGCGAGTTGCGGCACTACTAAGGGCGCGTTAGACAAAGCTCCTACTTCCGCTTTTGCTGAAAAAAAATACAGCGACGACACTCTCAAAAACTGGCCTCACCAAGGTTTTAAACAAAATTTCCCTGGTATCAATTTAGACGAGGCTTATGCCCTCCTAAAAAATCTTACTCCTAAAAAAATTATCGTAGGGGTGGTAGATTCTGGTGTAGATATCAATCACGAAGACCTTAAAAATGTGATCTGGACAAACACTGCCGAAATCCCTAACAATGGTAAAGACGACGATAAAAACGGCTATGTAGACGACATTCACGGATGGAACTTCCTCGGTAATATCATTCAAGAAAATACCGAAATGACCCGTATCTACAAAACTAAAAATACTAAAAACCCTGATTATGCTCGCGCTAAAGAAGAGTACGAAAAAGAAGCCTCTGAAGCGAAACGCACTAAGGCTTTCTATCAACAACTTATCGAAACTGCTGATTTCGCCGATAAAGCCGTACGCAAAATCGTAGGTAAAGATACTTATACCCTCGAAGATATCGAAAAAGCTACCAAAGGAAAATCTTATGACGCAATGACTACCGATATGATAGGCTTTATGAAAGAACTTTTGGCTCGCGCTAACGATAATGAAGAAATTAAAAAAGAATTGAAAGAGGGCGTAGACTATTTCGATACTAAACTTAAATATCACTTGGGTTTAGACTTCAGTCCGCGTAAAACAATCTTGAAAGACGACGAAAACGACTTTTCTAAAAAATATTACGGCAACAATAACGTAATAGGCCCTGATAGCAAAGAAGCTCTTCACGGTACTCACGTAGCAGGAATCATTGCTGCTGAACGCAACAACGGCATCGGTATGGATGGAGTTGCTAATAGCGTATGGATTATGCCAGTACGCGCCGTTCCCGATGGTGATGAATACGACAAAGATGTCGCTCTTGCTTTGCGTTATGCAGTAGACAACGGTGCTAAAGTAATCAACACCAGCTTTGGTAAAGGTTTTTCTCCTCATAAAGAGTGGGTGTACGATGCTATCAAATACGCAGCTTCTAAAGATGTACTGATCGTAAACGCTGCTGGTAACGACTCTCAAGATATCGACGTGAAAGATACTTACCCTAACGACGAGGTAAACAAAAAAGAAATCTCTGATAATTTCCTTACTGTAGGAGCTCTCAACTATCAGTTCAACAAGAATTTAGTAGCCGAATTTTCAAACTATGGCAAACGCAATGTCGATGTATTTGCCCCAGGTGTAAAAATTTATGCTACTGTTCCTAACAACAAATACCAATTTTTGCAAGGTACTTCAATGGCATCGCCTGAAGTAGCAGGAGTAGCTGCTCTATTGCGTTCTTACTTCCCAAGCCTTACAGCTGCCCAAGTGAAGAAAATCATTATGGATTCAGGGGTGAAAGTGAATATGAATGTATATGTAGGTGAAGATAAAGGTGATGGCAAAAAACGTCCAGAAAAGAACTTTAGTGAACTTTCTACAACTGGAACTATTGTAAATGCTAAAAACGCTGTGATAATGGCAGCGAAAATGGCAAACGTTAAATTGAAATAATCAGATAATAGTTCAAAAAAGCTGCCTTAAGGCAGCTTTTTTTATTCGTCATTGTCATCATCATCGTCGTCTTCGTCCTCATAACGCTCAATGAACTCATCGCTTACAGCATTGAAATCTTCGGCAGTTTTTACTATAAAAGCGTTGTTTTTCTTGAGTTGAGCTTGCTCTTCTGAAGTACCTCTCAAACCTTTTAAACGCATTTGGATAAGGGTTTTGTAACCATCTTTCATCAAACCATCGTAATTATCGAAGAATTTGATAGCAGCTTCGAGCAATGAAGTATCGCCTTTGTAAGCACCGAGTTTGCGTACTTCTTCTTTGAAAGTTACAAGGTCTTCAATCCATTGCAAACGCACTTCTTCAGCGCGGTTGAAATCGTTGTCGTCCATAGCGTCGTTCATTTCAGCCATTTCATCTGAACAACCATTGGTGATACACACAATTTCGTTGTTGTACTCTATGGCATCATCGTACTCACCTTTAGCGTAGTACACACCTTCATCAGGTTGCCAACCTCTTTTTTCATTGCTACCCCCCATAGCAGCATTCATTTGTTGTTGCATTTGCTGTTGCATTTGCTCCATTTGCTTTTGCATATCTTCAGCCGATCCTCCCATCATATTCTGAAGATTCTTTAGAAAATCCATCATAATCTAATTATTTTATAAAATTTTTAATAGATTGCAAATGTAATATAAATGTTATAAACGACCACAATGTCGTTTAAATATTAACAATAATTTAACGCCTAACTCTTATTTTCTTTCTTCTACCACTTCTTTAATCTATACCGCTTAAATCCTATTTCCTTAATAAATAGCTATTTACAAAAAAGAGTAAAAAATATTTTCACTTTCCTGCACGTAAATAAAAATAAAAATATTACCTTTGTAGCTCAAAAAAACTTTTTGATAAAAACCGATGACAGTAGAAGTAAAAAAAGAAGGTAAATTTACATACATCGAAAAAGGTGAGGGCACTCCTATCATTATCTTACACGGCTTGATGGGTGGGCTTAGTAACTTTGAAGAAGTAGTTTCTTTTTTTTCCCATAAATATAAAGTGGTAGTCCCCGAACTGCCTCTCTTCTCTATGCCATTACTCACAACTTCAGTGAAAACATTGGCTAAATATATACAGAAATTTATCAAACACAAGAAGTTTGAAAAAGTAATCCTGCTTGGCAATTCGCTTGGCGGACACGTAGGTTTGCTCTATGCTAAAATGCACCCTAAAAACGTACTCGGATTAGTGCTTACAGGTAGTTCTGGGCTGTACGAGAAAGCAATGAGCGATGGCTATCCACGTCGTGGTGATTACGATTTCATCAAAAAGAAATGCGAAGAAGTGTTCTACGACCCTGCCGTAGCTACTAAAGAAATTGTAGATGAGGTATTTGCTAATATCTCCGACCGTTCTAAACTCATCAAAACTTTGGCACTTGCCAAAAGTGCTATCCGCAATAATATGGCAAAAGATTTGCCTAAAATGGAAACCCCTACTTGCCTCATCTGGGGTAAAAACGACAATGTAACCCCCCCTAAAGTCGCTGAAGAATTCCACGAACTATTGCCTAATTCCGAACTACACTGGATAGACAAATGTGGTCACGCCCCAATGATGGAGCACCCTCAACAGTTCAACGAGATTTTAAATAAGTGGCTTGAAAATAGATAGGAGGTAAGATGATAAAAAAAGCTGAATTTGTGATGAGTAACTCTCAGGTGAGTAAGTGCCCCAAGGAAAACTTACCTGAGTATGCTTTTATAGGGCGTTCCAACGTAGGGAAATCGTCGCTCATCAATATGCTTACCAATCACAAAAATTTGGCTAAAACTTCAGGTCGTCCAGGGAAAACTCAACTCATCAATCACTTCAAAATAGACAATAGTTGGTTTTTAGTAGACCTCCCTGGTTATGGGTATGCAAGGGTGTCCAAAGAAACTAAAAAGGTATTTCAGCAATTTATTACTAAATATTTTGAGGAGCGACAACAATTGGTATGTGCATTTGTATTAGTAGATGTGCGCCACGAGCCCCAGAAAATAGATGTAGAGTTTATGCAATGGTTAGGCGAACACGGCATTCCGTTTGCTATTGTTTTTACCAAAGCCGATAAACTCAAACCTTTAGCTATTGAGCTCAATATAGCTGCTTATCGACAAGTACTCCTCGAAACTTGGGAAGAATTTCCGCCTTACTTCATCACTTCAGCCGAAAATAAAACCGGCAAAGAAGAACTTACCCATTACATCGAACAAATTAATGAAGAAATAAAAAATAAGAGATAAAAAGTAGGATTTCTTACCTCTTATCTCTTACCTAATTAAAAAACTTCTGATATTACTTTCACTATATTATCCGATTTTCCCATTGAATAATAGTGTAAAACAGGTACCCCAGCGGCTTTGAGCTCTTTACTCTGCTGAATTGCCCACTCTATACCTACTTGTTTTACCTCATTATTGTTCTTGCAGGATTCCACTGCTTTGATGAGCTCTTCGGGGAAATCTATTTTAAAGGCTTGTGACAGTAGGTTGAGGTGCTTTTTAATAGCAATAGGTTTAATCCCTGGAATGATAGGCACATTGATACCTGCTTCTTTGGCTTTCTCTACAAACTCAAAATACTTCTGATTGTCAAAAAACATTTGTGTTACCACATAGTCGGCACCGGCATCTACCTTTTCTTTGAGGCGTGCCAAATCGGAAGTGAGCGAGGGGGCTTCAATGTGTTTTTCAGGATACCCTGCTACTCCTATACAGAAATTAGCCTTATGGTCGGCAGCAATGCCGTTGAGGTAAATCCCCTTGTTCAAATTGCTGATTTGAGTAACGAGTTCGGTAGCGTAAGTATGTCCGCCCTCAGTAGGCTGAAAGTAGCGTTGTTCTTTCATCGCATCACCGCGCAAAGCCATTACGTTGTCAATACCCAAGTAGAGGCAATCTACCAAAAGGTACTCAGTTTCTTCTTTTGAAAAACCACCACAAAGCACGTGAGGCACTGTGTCCACCTTGTATTTATGCTGAATAGCCGCACAAATACCCACCGTACCAGGGCGCATACGGGTTACTTTCTTTTCCAATAGCCCATTAGGGTGTTCAATGTAATAATACTCCTCGCGTGAGGTAGTTACATCTATAAACGGAGGATTGAACTCCATTAGGGGGTCTATGTTTCGGTATAGTTCTTCAATATTATTTCCCTTTTTAGGAGGTACTACTTCAAAGGAGAAGAGTGTTTTTCCTTTGGCATTCTTAATATGGTCTGTTATTTTCATATTTTCCTTTAAATTCTTCTTTTGCTATCAGTGTATATTGTTTCACAAAGTCTGTTTTGTGAGCGGTATAAGCATCTCTGTCGTGCTCAAAAGGTTTCCAAAGCGATAATTTAAGTGTTTCATAGTCTTTGGCTACCGATGGGTGCGCTTGTAGTTCATCGCGAAAATAGAGTTCGTCATTATCGCCTTCATAATGCAAGTGCAGATGAAATACACGTTCTGCAAACCCATTAATAGTATAGCCTTTATTAAAAGAAATCCTATCGTTTGTTTCATTCATACATAGATAACCTGATTGTAATATGAGTTCTTTTAGCTTCTGAAGTGAACTGTCTTTCTTCACTTCCAATAGCATATCTACAATAGGTTTGGCTTGTATCCCTTCAACAGCAGTACTACCTATATGGCTTAGTTGTACCACTTCGTTAGAGGGCAATTGTTTTAAAAGGAAACTGCGTTCTTCCTCATACCATTCTTTCCACAAAGGGTTGTGCTGTGTAAGATTGATAGGGAACAGTTGCCACAATTCCTGCAACGACATTTTTAACAAAGGATTTTCTTCTTTATTCATAGTGCTAACCCCTAAAACCTACTTTTCTCTGCTAACCTTAAAATATCGCCAAATACCCCACGTGCGGTTACCGAAGCGCCTGCTCCTGCACCTTGTATTACGATAGGGTTATCGCCGTAAGATTCGGTGTAAATTTCAAAAATAGAATCGGCACCTTTTACCTGACCGAGGGCACTGTTGCGCGGAACCGATACGAGCGATACGTCTAACTGAACCGTTTCGGTAGAAGCTAAGTCGCCGTGAAGGTCGCCTACATAACGCAGTACGTGGTCGGGGGCTTGGGCTTCTTTGATTTGCTGATAAGGCGCATTGAACTCGTCTAAACGTTGCAAAAAGTCTTGCACTGAGCCTTCTCTCAAATGTTCGGGGATAAGGTTTTGTATCTTCACATCAGTGAACTCATTACCTAAATCGAGTTCGCGGGCTAAGATGAGCAGTTTGCGACCTACATCATTACCACAGAGGTCTTCACGAGGGTCGGGTTCGGTATAACCGCTGTTGATAGCGTGCTGGAGCACCTCGCTAAACGGCTTGTTTTCCGCTGAAAAGGTGTTGAACAAATAGCTGAGTGTTCCTGAGAAAATTCCCTTGATACGGGTGATATTCTCACCCGAATGATGCAAGAGGCGAATGGTGTCTATCAATGGTAAGCCTGCCCCTACATTGGTTTCGTAGAGATAAGTTTTTTGGTGTTGTTTGAGAGTTTTGCGCAGTTCTTGGTAAAAGTCAAACGAAATAGTATTCGCTATTTTATTAGCTGAAACCAAGTCGTAACCGCTCTTGATAAGTGGAATATAGTTGTCTACAAAGGTTTTGCTGGCGGTTACATCTACGGCGATGAGGTTCTCCAAGTGATTTTTATCTACAAAGGCTTGCAGAGTGTCGAAGCTATAAGGCACGGCTTCTTTATCGAAGGCAGAGCGCCAATTGTTGCCTATTCCTTTTGCATTGGTGAGCACTTGTTGTGAATTGGCAATCGCAACGATACGCAAACTGATGTTCTTGCGGTGGAGTATATTGTCGTGTGCGGCAATCACTTGGTCGATGAGGGTAGCCCCTACGGTACCTTTACCAAAGATTACCAAGTTGATACGGCGTGAAACCCCAAATATTTCACCGTGAATTACGTTCAATGCCTTGTGGAGTTTTTTGGTTTTGAGTACCAAACTCACGTTTTTGCCCGTTACGGCATTATTGATGAGCAAAGGAACGATTTGGTTGCGTATCAAAGCGTTATAAGGGTGATGAAAAGTAGCAAGCGGTTGTCCTACGATAGAAATTACAGCTACATCTTCTACGATGCTCACACTGCTCACATCATTGGTGTAGAAATCGTGTGAGAATTCCTCGTCTATAGCTGCTTTGGCAAGTTTAGCATCTTTAGAAGCTACTACCAAGCCTACCCCGCGCTCCGATGACCCTTGTGAGATGATACTCACACTGATACCTTTTTGTGCGAGTGCTTTAAAAATACGAGCATCTACCCCCACTTTTCCCAAGAGTCCGCGACCTTCCATCACGATAAGGGCATTGTCTTTAATTACTGAAATCGATTTGATACCTTCTTGCACGCTTTCTTGGTGAATGAGTGTGCCGGCGTCCTCACTGTTGAAAGTGTTTTTGATACGCAACGGAATGCCTTTTTCAATGAGTGGGATAATGGTTTTAGCGTGGAGAATAGAAGCTCCAAAGTTAGCCAACTCATTGGCTTCTTCGTAAGAAAGATGACGTATAATTTTGGCTTCGGGTACTAACTCAGGATTGGCAGTGAAGATACCGTCGACGTGGGTGTAGTTTTGCAGTTCGGAAGCGTTGAGGTAGTTAGCCAAAAGTGCTGCCGAATAGTTACTGCCATTGCGCCCTAAGGTAGTAGTGTCGCCTTTTTCGGTGGAAGCGATAAAGCCCGTAACCACTGCCACACAATTAGGAGGAATGGTTGCAAAGCGGTCGCGGGTGAGTTTTTCGGATATTGAGTTGATGATTTGTGCATTGCCTACCACAGCATCAGTTTTGAAGATTTCACGACTATCCACAAAAGTACTTTCCAAGCCTTTGTGCTGGAGTAGTGTTGCCACGAGTTTAGCCGACATCAGTTCACCTTGTGCTAATACCAAATCTTTGGTCTTAGGGCTGTAGTCTTTCAGTAGCGAAACGCCTTCAAGGAGTTTTTCGAGCAACTGAAATTCGGGCTCAAACGACACACTATCGTTATACTGCTGTTCGTCTTTCAGTTGTTGAAAGTCGGCAGTATAATCCTCGCCTTTACTCGCTTTTTCGAGCAAAGCCTCTAATTCATCGGTAGTGTTGCCTCGTGCTGAAACTACTACTGATAGAGGTTCAGTTTTAGCAAGCCCAGCAATGATACTGAGTACCTTTTCAATGCCGTCATTGGCAAGTGATTTTCCACCAAATTTTAATATCTTCATCTTATAACAATTAACAATTAACAAATTCTTACCTCTTACCTAACAAACACTTTCTTTAAATACTGTTCTAACTGTTTGTGTTCTATCAGGAAAGCATCGTGACCGTGTACGGAGTGGATTTCGTAATAATCTACGGGTTTTCCCATTTCGCGCAGTTCGGTTACGGTATCGCGGTTCTCTTGAGGAACGAAATACAAGTCGGAATCGGTGCTTACGATGGTAATGTGTGCGGTGATAGGCGCTACAGCCTCGGCAAAACTACCGCGTTCTTTTGAAATATCTATCGTTTTTACCAATTGGTTCATCAGTTTGTAGGCGGAGAGTGAGAAGCGTTTGTGCAGCTTGTCGCCGTGGTGTAAGAGCCACGTTTCTACATTGTACAACTGCAACGGAATGTTGGTGGTACGCTCAAACTTGAGTTTCAACGATTGAGGCGTGCGATAACACAACATCGCGTGGAGACGTGCATCGTGCAAGGGGTGTGTAGAGTTTTTGAGTATCTGCTCTTGCAAGAGGCAGTTGCCTATAATCCAGTCGGTTGCTTTCCAATCGGCAGCTACAATTACGAGTTCTTTGAAGAGGGTAGGGGCGAGGGCTGCCATTTCCCAAGCAATACCGCCACCTAACGAGCACCCTACAAGGGCAAATACCTCTTTAAGTCCTAAATGCTCGGTGAGCCCTTGGTTGAAAATGCGCGCTATATCTATACCCGCCCAATGCTCATAATTAGGAATCATATCTTCTTCACGTGCTCCAAAACCATTGCCAGGGATATTAAAAGCTACAACTGTGTATTTAAGGGTATCTATCAATTTTCCTTCACCGATGGCTTCTTTCCACCAGCCGTTTTCACCCGTTACTTGTGAATTGCCTGTAAAAGCGTGGTTTACTACCACCACCGGAGCTGTGCCTAAGGCTTTTCCAAACACTTGATAATACACCCTAAGAGTGGGGATACGCACCCCGTAGGAGGTGACGAAATCAGTAAGGGTATAATGCAAAATATCTGACATAGATTATGGGGAATATTTCTGTAACTATTATTTCAAATAGCGATTTTTTCTATTTGAAACGTAATGTACTCTGTATATGTAATTAAAGCGGCGCAAAAGTAAGAATGTTTTTCTTATAAAACAAGTTTTTGACAATGAATTGTTTAAATTTACTAATTTGCCAATAATCTTATACCTTTACCGAATCATTTAGAATTATCGAGATAATGAAAATTGTTAAACAAAATAAACATTCGTAACTATACACACTTATTTTCTTTGGTAAAAAGGGAGGGTATGAACGAAAAATAACAGTTTTGAAGGCTAAATTTTCAGCTGAAGAGTTAAAAAAAATGAAAGAATGTGTAGATTATTACTATAAATACAATCCACCTACTAAAAAAATACTATTCTCTTGTAGTATCTTCTAAATAAAATTTTGTACATTTGTAGCGAATTTTAAACTTTATACCAATGAAAAAAATATTATTAATAGCACTTTCTGTGATAGCTTTCACAGCGTGCACTAAAAAAGACAATGAGGATACTAAGCATCCTAAAGAATTACAAGGTACTTGGGTTTATGAAAAATCAATTTTGCCTGATGGTAAATTGTTTTCTGAGATAACTTCTTCTGAACAAATAGAATGTTCTAAAAAGACTAAATATACTTTTTATGGTGAGTTTTTAACCTCAGAAGAACATATTTTTAAAGGAGGTAATTGCCAGCAAAATACAGCTAGCGTAAAGTATTTCGTAGAAAATAATAAACTATGTTTAGAAAGTGCTAATGGAGTTGTACTTAAAGCTTATGATATAGTTAGTCTCACCTCCACACAGTTTGTTTTTAAATACAATAGTGAACTTAAAACATTTTTGTACTCTCAAATACCTTATGATCCAGATCTTAAAGGAAAAGGTTATACTATTGATGACATTTTGAATGTAACAATTACTTATCGAAAACTATAAATAAAAAAGCTGCCTCACGGGCAGCTTTTTTATTGTCGTTTATCACTAATTCCTATCGCTTTTCCTATAAGGGTTGTTGAGGTGCAATTTGTTATTTCAACTAATACAAAATCACCTACTTTATAGTCTTCTTTCGGGAATACAACCACAGTGTTTTGGGTGTTGCGACCCATCCATTCAGCAGCTGATTTTTTAGAAGTCCCTTCAATGAGTACTTCAACAACCTTACCTACTTGGGCTTGAGTGCGGTACAAGCTGTGTTTTTGTTGTAAGTCAATAATTTCAGCAAGACGGCGTTTTTTTACTTCTTCAGGTACATCGTCTTCTATTTTGCGGGCGGCTAATGTGCCAGGGCGCTCAGAATAGGCAAACATAAACCCAAAATCGTACTTCACATATTCCATTAGCGAAAGTGTATCGCGGTGATCTTCTTCAGTTTCGGTGGGGAAACCAGCAATCATATCTTGCGAAATAGCACATTCAGGGATGCGTTCGCGTATGCTATCGATGAGTGTGAAGTATTCTTCGCGAGTGTGGAGACGGTTCATTGCTTTGAGAATGCGATTGCTACCGCTCTGTACTGGCAGGTGGATATACTTACAAATATTAGGATGTTTCGCCATTGTGTCAATCACATCAAGGGTCATATCCTGCGGATTAGAAGTAGAAAAGCGGATACGCATTTCAGGCTGAGCTGTAGCTACCATATCGAGGAGTTTTGCGAAGTTGATAGCAGTAGCTTGTTGCATCTCACTTGCTTTGCTAAAATCCTTTTTGAGTCCGCCGCCATACCATAAGTAACTATCTACATTTTGCCCCAAGAGAGTAACCTCTTTAAAGCCGCGCGCTTGGAGGTCGGCGATTTCGTTAAGGATAGAGTAGGGGTCACGGCTGCGCTCACGTCCGCGAGTGAAAGGCACGATGCAGAAAGTGCACATATTGTCGCAACCACGTGTAATCGATACAAATGCTGTTACTCCATTGCTATTGAGACGGATAGGTGCAATATCAGCATAAGTTTCATCTTTAGAGAGAATCACATTCACTGCCTCGCGACCTTCTTCTACTTCTTCAAGAAGATTAGGCAAATCTTTATAAGCATCAGGACCTACCACCATATCCACGATTTTTTCCTCTTCAAGGAAAGCGTGTTTTACCCTTTCAGCCATACAGCCCAATACGCCCACTTTCATCGTCGGTTTCTTGCGTTTGTACACATTGAATTGCTCCAAGCGCTTGCGAATGGTCTGTTCAGCCTTTTCGCGCACCGAACAGGTGTTGATGAGCACCAAATCGGCTTCATCAACTGTGTCGGTAGTGTTATAGCCCGCTTTGGAGAGGATAGAAGCCACAATTTCACTGTCGGAGAAATTCATTTGGCAACCATAACTCTCGATGTATAGTTTTTTGGAATTGTTGTTATCAGCTTGTAGTACAAGGCTTTGCCCTTGTTTACTTTCGTCTATTTCTTTAGCCATAGAGGTTTTGAGTTTCTGAATTGAGGGCGCAAAGATACAAAACAATTGATAATTAACAATTGATAAGTAGCAAAAGAGGACTAATAGCTATTTTGCTATTTCTAAAATATTTATTACCTTTGCGCTTTGAACTAATAATTAACAACTAACGACTGATTATATGGCTCGTGTTTTAACAGGTATTCAAAGTACCGGTACTCCTCATTTGGGGAATATTCTGGGGGCAATTCTCCCCGCTGTGCAAATGGCATCTGATCCTGCTAATGAATCGTTTCTGTTCATTGCCGATATGCACTCTCTCACTCAAATAAAAGACGGCGCTCTCCTTCGCGCCAATACTTATAGCGTCGCTGCCACTTGGTTAGCTTTTGGTTTGGATACAAACAAAGTTACTTTCTACCGCCAGAGCGACGTACCTCAAACAGCTGAACTTTCGTGGTATTTAGCGTGTTTTTTTCCTTACCAACGCCTCACCCTCGCCCATTCGTTTAAAGACAAAATGGACTACCTGCAAGATGTAAATGCAGGGCTCTTTACTTACCCTATGTTGATGGCTGCCGATATTCTTCTTTACGATGCTGAGGTGGTACCTGTAGGTAAAGACCAATTGCAACACCTCGAGATAACTCGCGATGTGGCTTCTCGTTTCAATCATCAAATGGGCGAAACTTTTGTATTGCCACAAGCTAAAATAGAGGAAAAAATAATGATTATCCCCGGTACCGATGGTGAGAAAATGAGCAAATCACGCAACAACTTCATCAATATTTTCTTACCCGAAAAACAACTCCGCAAGCAAATAATGGCAATCCAAACTGATAGTACGCCTTTAGAAGCTCCTAAAGACCCCGATACTTGCAACGTAATGCGCCTCTACCGCCTATTAGCTTCGGATGAGCAAATACAAACGATGGAAGCTGCTTACCGCGCTGGTGGTTACGGTTTTGGCAATGCCAAACAAGCCCTCTACGAACTGATATTAGAAAAATTTGCTACCCCACGTGAACGCTACAATTACTATATGGAGCATTTAGATGAACTCGATGCTATCCTCAAAGAAGGTGCTGCCAAAGCACACCGTGTAGCCGATGAAACTTTGCGTAGGGTACGCACCAAAATAGGATATTAAAATGACAAAACTAAAAGCAGGCGTCCTCGGTGCAGGACATTTAGGAAAGATACATTTGCGATTGCTCAACCAATCGGATAGATATGAACTCGTAGGTTTTTACGACCCCGATGAAGCTAATGCTCAAAAAGTGAGCGAAGAATTTGGCTACAAGCGTTTTGATAGTATAGAAGCCCTTATTGCCGAATGTGATATGGTGGATGTGGTAACTCCAACTCTCAATCACTTTGTGTGTGCTGAAAAGATTATCAAAGCGGGCAAACACCTCTTTATCGAGAAACCTATCGCTACTACAGTAGAAGAAGCTGAAGCGATTATCGCCCTTGCCAAAGCACATCACGTGAAAGGACAAGTAGGTCACGTAGAGCGTTTTAACCCTGCCTTTACAGCTGTACGCAACCAGATTCACAACCCTATGTTCATCGAGGCACACCGTTTGGCTGAGTTCAACCCTCGTGGTACCGATGTACCCGTAGTGCTCGACTTGATGATTCACGATATCGACGTGATTTTGAGCGTTGTAAAATCAAAAGTGAAACACATTTCGGCAAGTAGTGCAATGGTCATCAGTCATTCACCCGATATTACCAATGCCCGTTTGGAGTTTGAAAATGGTTGTGTAGCCAATATCACCGCCAGCCGTATCTCTATGAAAAATATGCGCAAAAGCAGATTTTTCCAAAAAGATGCTTATATTTCGGTAGACTTTTTGGAGAAAAAAGTAGAAGTGGTGAAAATGAAAGACGCCCCCGAAGTGCCGGGTGATTTCGATATGATATTACAAAATGCGGAAGGAGAGCGCCGTCAAATTTATTTTGAATACCCTGAAATACATAATAACAACGCTATCTTAGACGAACTTGAGAGCTTTGCCGATGCTATAGAAAACGATACAACTCCTATGGTTACCCTCGAACAAGGCACTGAAGCCCTTAGAATAGCCAAACAAATTGTAAGTCTATGAAACAACTCATTACGCTCTTAATTTGTGTAGTAGTGAGCCCACTATCAATGGCACAATCTGCTACCGATTTTAAAATCCGCTACGAAACTTTTATCAAAGGGGATATCAAAATTATAGGGAATAACATCCTCAACCGCAAGGAAAAACGCGATACACCTAACGACCCTTACAACGATCGAAGTCCTAAAGCAAAACTCAACGACGAGTTTGATATGCAATACATTGATATTGATAGCGACCCCAGCACATTTTCATCCAGTAGTGCCAACTTCGCGTATGAAAGTGCAGGGGGAGGCAAAGTGGCTTATGCAGGTTTGTACTGGTCGGCTACTTACCCGTATGCTAAAGGACAGCTAAAAGGTAGTAAAAACACTATTATTGATGCTAATAGAGAAGATGCGAGTAGTGTATTACTCAAAATACCTGAGAACAATACTTATGTGCCTATAAACGGCGAATTGATATTTGATGGTCGTACCGATTCCGATTTGAAAAACTCAGCACCTTATGTGTATTACGCCAATGTAACTAATTTGTTAGCAGCTGCAAATACTGTAGAAGGAGAGTACACCGTTGCTAATGTAAAGGCTGCCTTAGGGCAAGTAGAAGGAGGTTCGGCTGCAGGTTGGGCACTCGTGATAGTTTACGAGAATGCCAATAGCAATATCAAAAAAATAATTACTTACGACGGTTTTTCGGCAATTACTAACGACGCTGCTAAAACTTTCACCTTTAGTGGTTTTAAAACTCCTGAAGCAGGTGATTTCAAAACTCGCATTATGGGGGTCACCCTTGAGGGTGATTTTAATATGATGGGCGACAATGTGTCTATAGGTGTACCTGCCAGTGGTAAAACTACCTCTTTAGAAACCAAATTACGCCCTAATCAAAACTTTTTTAGTAGTGCCATTACTTATAACGATGAGCTGGTGAAAACGCGCAAACCTAACAGTGAGAATACTTTAGGCTTCGATATTTTCCGTATGGATATAAAGAACGACAACCAATATCTCATTCCTAACAACGCTACCTCATTAGATTTGAGCTATACCCGTAGTCGCGACCGTTATTATCTGTTTCTCACTGCTTTGGAGATAGAGAACAACCCTAAAGAGATTACCCAATTACACCGCAGTACTCGTGTAACCAAACTTACCGCTAAAGATACTGAAAAAGGATATTACGTGATTGTAGGGGTTTTCCTCAATATCAATAATGTGAACAATAGGGTGGAAGAGATGAAAAAATGGGGCTATGATGCTCAAGTATATTACAACCGCGACCAAGTGCTGAACTTCATTTATGTGGCTCGTTACGACAAGTATGAAGATGCAGTGAAAAAGGTAGACGAAATACGTGAAAATACTGAAATTCCTGACCCTTGGATTTTGGATGTTGCCAATTACGATTAATTTTAGATGTTAAACAAGAATACACAAGTAGCCTTGCAGAAGGGGGAGCTTCTCCCCCTGATGGAGGCTTTTTACAGCTTACAAGGTGAAGGCTTTTACAAAGGAACTGCTGCTTACTTCATTCGCTTAGGCGGTTGTGATGTAGGTTGCCATTGGTGTGATGTAAAGGAAAGTTGGACTGCCGAAGCACACCCTTTAGTGCCTGTAGATACTATTGTAACCGATGCCTTAGCACTCTCCAAAACTATGATCATCACGGGAGGAGAACCCTTGATGTGGAATTTAGATCTCCTTACCGAAAAACTGAGAGCTGCAGGGGCGCGCACTCATATCGAAACTTCAGGGGCTCATCCGCTGTCAGGTACTTTTGATTGGATATGCCTCTCTCCTAAAAAAATAAAACGCCCCGTGGGGGACGTTCTTCAAAAAGCTAATGAGCTGAAAATGGTGATTTACAACAACAACGACTTCCTTTTCGCTGAAGAAATGGCTGCACAAGTATCACCAGATTGCCTGCTCTATCTACAACCCGAGTGGAGCAAACGCGATAAGGTAATCCCCAAGATTGTAGATTATGTAATGGCTCACCCTCAGTGGAAAGCCTCCTTACAAATGCATAAATACCTTGATATTAGGTAAGAGGTGTCAGATTGCTAATTTACTAATCTGCTAATTTGCTAATTTTGCAAGGTAATCAAAGTGTTCACCTTCGGCGATAAGTTCACATTCTAAACCTACTGAAATAGCTACATTCTGCAAAGTATTGTAATCTACATACATCCACGGGAAAGGTTTTTCTTTCTGTCCCTTGTACTTCACCACGTAATCCACTTCTCCGTAATAATCGAAATAGAGCGGTACATCATAACTGCCATCAGGGTTTTCATCGAACATATAGATAATATCAGAAGAGTCGGTGAGGATTTGTCCGTGTGGAGCTAAAAGTGTTTTCAGGTGAGCATAGAAAGCGCCCATTTTTTTGAGTCGTCCGCACATACCAGCGCCATTCATCAGCAAGAGAATAGTGTCGTACTGCCCTGAAGTTTCCAATACATTCTGTACTTGGGCGTTGTGCAAGCCTCGTAATTGGCAAGCCTCAATAGCCTTAGGCGATAGGTCGATAGAATGTACTTCAAGTTTGCGTTCGTTCTGTAAATAGAGTCCGTGAGAGCCTGCCCCACAGCCTACTTCTAATACTTTTCCTTTTGCCATTTGTAGAGCTTTTTGCTCTAATGCAGGCATCTGTTCAAAAGAACGAAACAAATAAGGCAAGGGCAATACATCTTCCTCGGAAATAGTAGTTTCCGTTTTAATATCTTCAGTATATTGCCCTTGCTGATAATCTAAAATAGCTTGTCCGAATAAGTCTTTCATCAGTTATCCCATTCTAATAAGCGGCGTTCACCTTCTATTTTTTGAATATCGGTGATATCTTGCGACATTTCAATCACGCCTTTGTAGTTCTTTTCTTTATCGCGTACTGCAAAATAACGCACATAGATAAGGCGACCGCGATAATTGAACCAGAAATTAGCTTCGTTTTGTGTGCCTGCACGGAAGTTCTCTACAATTTTGAGCACCGTGCCTACACTCTTAGGAGGGTGACAGAACTTCACTTCGCGCCCTATAATACCAGCACTGCGAGGGAATACACGTTCCTCACCGCGGTTGTAGAAAATCACGCGGTCGTGTTCATCTACAAAAGTGATATCAATAGGGAGAGTTTTGAGCAAGAGGTTTACCTGTTCAACAGTCATATAGCCCTCATCATAATGGGCAGCAGCATCATCAAATTTAACATCGGTGCGGCGTTCGGTATCCATTGAAGGGTGTACATATACAGGTTCATTGGGGTTGTTGTTAGGGTAGGGGGCAGGTTCATCTTTCAGCATCCAGCCTATTTCTTCCTCGCCTTTGCGCATTTCAATCCAATCTTCTTCGGTGAGCAACTGCAAAGCATTAGGGAAGAGAATATTAGCTTCTACATTTAGCAAACGACCTAAGTTTTCTTCGATATAGCGCACATTAGTTTGTGCCGCATCAAGGTCTTTTTCTTCTAAGTTTTTGCGTACTAAGCGGAAGATATCGCGAATGGTATCGTGAAAAGACCACATATTCTGTGAAGGATTCATCCAGCCGCGTTTTTCCAAGAAAGGAAAGAGCTGGTTTTCCTTGCGAGCAAAGTGTTTTTCTACGGTTGCCAAATGGTTGAACACGTTGTAGAATTTCTGATAATCGGTATGAGGGTCTATGCTAAGTAGCTCGTCCATTAGTGAGTAAATAAGGTCAGCTTCAAGCATATAGGTATGCACGGGGTGTCCTGCGGGTAAAGTTTGTTCCATAAATGATTTTATTTTAGGAGGCAAAGGTATGAAATAATTTGCTAATTTACCAATTTGTTGATTAGCAAATCAAAAAAAGATGTATATTTGTACCTTAAAAAATAACATTGTGAAAGAGTTCATTCATATAGGGCAGCGGTTGATTTTATTAGTTGTAGTATGGATATTGTCATTCATTCCTATCTCGATATTCACTACTAAAAGTTCTTGTGCGACAGGTGATGTGTTTGTATTTGCCTTTTGGATAGGATTATTTTGTGGACTTTATGGTGTATTTTTGGCGATAGAGGCTTATTTTTTGTCGCAGAAGCGAGAGCGAGGTTGTGTTATAGCAAATATAGTAATGGCTATTCCTCTATTGTTGTTACTGTTAGGAGCGTTAGCTTTGCTATAGCTAATAAATTGGGGGATAGGGTTTAAATGTAAAACCTTCTGAATCCAATGAAACTATATGGAATTATTTTTATAAAAATTACAGCAAATGATGAACGTGCTTTATTATTATATTTATCTTTTTAATGTGAAGTTTTTGCCTTATACTTTCCCAGATTTAAACACTGTTTGGATATTAGGATCTTTATTTGCTTTAATAGTCAATTCTTCATTTAATATGGGATTGGCATATTTTTTCGGTTATACTTTAGGTCGTTTTCAAATACTAAGTTAATAATACTTCTGGTGATTTTCTTTCACTTTAAATACGATAGAAGTGGTAGAGGAAAACGAATTGTTAAAAAAGAAAAACCTAAGTTTTTGGGTAGCAATATAGCTTCTATAATACTAACAATTTTATTTTTTTTGATAAGTATATCATTCTTTTTATTTAGTGAAGATGTAGTAAGAGAGATATTAGAAAAGAAAAAAGCTACTACCTTACCTATGTAATCAAAAAGATGTATATTTGTTCTTTAAAATCATTATAACTATGGAAGAAGTGCTACCTCATATTGCTAAACGCGTTTTATTGCTCATATTATTGTGGATACTTCCATTTTTTATAACCATATTCGTCTTTAAAATATAAAAAGCCCCCTAATCTCTCAGGAGGCTTTTTGTATTGTGTTTGTCGTGCTACTACTTATGTGCGCTGTAGAGTTCAGCAACTTTTGCCCAATTGATTACGTTAAAAAACGCTTCGATATAATCAGGACGACGGTTTTGATAATGCAAGTAGTAAGCGTGTTCCCATACATCTAATCCTAAGATAGGAAAACCGCCACAACCTGTGTTAGGCATCAACGGGTTATCTTGATTTGCAGTAGAGCAAATCTCTACTTTGCCGCCTTTGTGAACGCAAAGCCAAGCCCAGCCTGAGCCAAAACGAGTAGCTGCAGCTTTGCTAAAAGCCTCTTTAAAACCTTCAAAACTGCCAAAAGCCTCATCAATTGCTTTAGCGAGTTCTCCAGTAGGTTTGCCACCGCCATTGGGGCTCATTATTTCCCAAAAAAGATTGTGATTGTAGAATCCACCAGCGTTGTTGCGAAGCGCAGCGTTGTTCATATTGAGGTTTGTAAGAATCTCCTCAATACTTTTGCCTTCTACCCCAGCAGAAGCCAAAGCGGCATTCAAGTTGGTTGTATAGGCATTATGGTGTTTTGTATGGTGAATTTCCATTGTACGCGCATCGATATAAGGCTCAAGTGCGTTGTAAGCATAAGGTAATGCAGGTAGTGTAAACATAATATATTCTTTTTAAATTTGTTGCAAAATTACTATAAAAATAAATGAGTGAGAGTATTTTAGCAATAGATTTTTCTTATAAAGCTATAGTTTTATTTGTAAAAGAGAGCAGTTTTACTTATTTTTGTGAACTAAATAATATAAGTTGTTAATTATGAAACGTTGTATTCTATTTTTCTTTTGTAGTTTCTTGTGGGCTACCTATGCACAAGAATTGCCCTTGTTAGACCGTCTTTCAGCTATCAAAAACGACGATAGAGATTTTTATGCGATTGATGGCTATACCATTACCAATGAAGATTTGAAACTTCCTTTTGATGAAAACGGCTTTAAGAAGGCTTACCGAAAATTGAAAATCAATGCGCAAGACGCGCAGCCTAACCCTCGCATACTCACTGATAACTATGTGGTTAATAGAGATAAAGAGGGGTATGTAGAGTCTCTTTATTTTGTGAAAAACTCAGCAAATACTATTTCCCTTGTTTGGTTTTCAAAACTGAGAGACAGAGAGGTTGAGGTAGAAGAAGCCGTAGTGAATCTTATTGTAGAAAATAAAATCCCCCAAGAACTATTTGCTCCTGTCGATGCCAATAGCATCAATTTTGCAGGACGAAAAATCCCGATGTTAAACGACTGTTATTTCACGGGTATCAACATAGTGCAATGCCCTTACAACGGCGAAATGAATTGGGGAATATACCGCACCTTAGAAGACGCTCAACAAGCGGTAACCGACCAGTTTGCAGCCAACAAACAGCGCAAGATGTTCAAACCTATAGAAGAGCAAGAAGTAGAAGTGCTTTTTGAAGAGGTACCCACCAAAGCCAAGAGAGTAGTGTTTGATATCAAGGGAATTGCATCAGCTTTAGCAGGGATGTCGGGCGGAAAAACCCTTACGGTTTACTATGTAGCACAAGTAGTGCGCAATCGCCCTATTGCTTGTGTGATGAGCTTTTGGAATAATGATAATATCAATGCTACAACAGGCTTGCCTCTGCTTTTAAGTCGTGTAATGCAATTGAAATAAAGGTTAATTTGCTAATTTGTAAATTATTTGTACTTTTGCACCATTAAATAATTCTAAAAATAACAAACAATGAAAAAAACAATTCTTTTATTAGTTGCTATCTTTGCGATGGTAGCTTGCGGCAAAAGCGATGACAAAGGAGATGGAGGTTCTTCCTCAGGAAAATTTAATCCTCCTAATTGGATTCAAGGTAAATGGTTAAACAAATCAGCTGGAGGAAACATAGGTTATGAATTTGCAAAAAATGATATTTGCATTATAGCTAATGCTACAACTTTATGTTATGGTAGTGGGGTAAATGCAGATTTCATTACTAACGTTAAAGAAGAATCAACAGATAAAGTCTATAAAGTTTCTTTCACAGTGAGTGGTACTACAATGAAATCTTATGAATTTACTAAAGTATCAGATAAAACTATCACTTCTAATGAGCATCCAGGTATGATATTGACTAAACAATAAATAACATATCTAAAAAAAAGACTTAACTCCTTCTGCGTTAAGTCTTTTTTATTTATAAATCAAACAAAATAAATCCCCATTATGAAACAAATTGTATCACTCATTGCTCTATGCCTCGCTCCTTATCTTTGGGCACAAACTCCTTCTGAAAACATTATCCAGAAATCAAAAAATACGTTTGACTCCTTAAAACTTGCTGAAAATAACCAGATGTATTATAAATTGGAGTTGCTTAGATACTTGTTTGATAAAGAGAAAATTACCTCAGAACAGTATGACAAAATGGCAAAGGAAATCCGCGAGGCTAACGAGCAACACATTCTGCTACATTACTACAAACAAGCCTTGCAATTGAACTCTGAACTCCAGCAAAAAAACTCTCAAATCGCTATAGATACCGTTCCTAAAATAACCACTCTTGATAGCCTCATTACCGATGAACAGAAAGCTGCTTACGAAGAAGAAAAAAGACAGTTCTATATGAATAGAAGGCAATATAATGACGATAAATATAGTAAAATATACCCCCGACCATATATGGCAATGGGCTTGCAAACGGCAATAGGCGACAACAATCAACTTAAACCTCATCTCCATACCGATTTAGGTTTGGGACTTATAGCACGCATCAGCAAAAAACAACGACTCTTCTTTAGCACAGGCTTGGTGTGGCAAAACAACCGATTTGAAATCAAAGGCGATAACTATTTTATAACAGAAAATGAAACCTCGCGCTTAGTGCCTTATGGAAAACCCTTGAAAAGCTCAAAATTGCGTCTACATTACCTTATCATCCCTATCGAATTGCAAAAGAAAATTAGAAGAGAAAGCCATATAGGAATAGGTTGTTATTTTGGTGCTCTCATAGATGCTACTCAAAAAATTAAATATGAAGAAAATGATGAGGATTACAAACTCGTTCTTCGCAACAATCTAAAGCCTAATAGAGCCACTTATGGGGTTTCTGCTCAAATAGGCTATGGAGGTTTTGCTATCTATGCCAAATACAGCTTAGCTCCTCTCTTCCAAAATAGTCCTACCGAGATACATCCCCTTTCTATAGGATTGAGTTTTTATCTCAATTGACAAATTGACAAATTGAAAAATCAAAAAACGATGAAACAATTTTTATCATTTATCTTCCTGCTTTTGGCAGCAAATCTCTTAGCTCAGAATCCTTTTGAAAGAGAGATTTTACAATCGAAATATACCATCGATTCATTGGTAGCTACCGAAAAGAAACTGATGTTACAGAAGGAGGAAGCTATTCAACAGTTGCTTAGCGAAGGAAAAATTACCAAAAAGCAAAGCGTGAAAATGCTCAAAGAAATTAAAGAGGTATGGCAACACAATGTACAAGTGCACAGCTATAAAGAGGGCTTGCGCCTCTCAACGCTTATCCAGAAAAAAGCTACTGAAATAAAATTAGATACCTTGCTTCGCTCTTCGAATCTCGATAGCGTAATGACTGTTGAAGAGAGAAAACAGTATCGCCAAAAAATGCAAGCTATAGATTCTCTCCCTGAAAATTCTTTAAAAGAAGAAGCTAAAACAAACATCAACATAAGCTTTGGGGTAGGGATGCGCGCTGCTATAAACAGCAATTTCAAACCTGCTACCTCTGTTGAATTAGCTTTTATAGCTAGTACACGTATTCATTCCGCTAAACGCTTGTACCTTCAATACGGTTTTTCGGTAGTAGGTGAAAGTTTAAATATCAAAAACAATAAGTATTTTGTTCTTGACAACGAAGTTACTAAATTGGTGCCTTATGAGCGTTCTTTAGATGTATCTCGCTTGCGCACAAGTTATTTCACATTGATGGCAGGTGTAGAAAAGAAGTTCCCTTCAAAAATTCGTATAGGGGCAGGAGGTTACTTTGGTAGCCTGATAAATGCTAAACAGAGAATAAAATACGGAGAAGGTGATAAAGACTATGATGTATGGCTAAAACACGATATAAAGGCAAATCCACTCACTTATGGGCTTTCAGCACATATAGGCTATGGCGTTATAGCCTTGTATGCCAAATATAGTTTAGCTCCCCTTTTCAAAAATAGTACTGATAACACATACCCCTTTGTAATAGGTCTCAAATTCTGGTAATATATGCTAAAATTTTACTTCTTTCTGTTGTCAATATTCTTTTCACTGCCTTGTTTAGCACAAAATAGGGTGGTAAATACCCATCACGAGCCTATAGAATACGTAAATGTAGGGATAGTAGGCACTAATAAAGGAATTATTAGTGATGAAAATGGCTATTTTTCACTTGAAAAACTCGGGGCAAAACCTACAGATAGCATCTATTTTTCTCATTTAAGCTATCAACATAAAGTATTAGCCTATCGCGATATTTCCAAAGAAATACAACTTACCGAAGCTGTGATCGACTTGCCTACTACTACCCTAAAAATGAAAAAACCTAAAGTGCGTGACGTAAAAAGTAAAGGAATCACAACCTTTTTTACGCTCTACGGCGAGATGAAACACTATTTTCAAGAAGAAAATGGAGTGTTATCGGAATTAGGTGATTTTGTAACCCTCCCTAATGATACCCAGCTCACCGAGTTCAGTATTGAGGTGAAAGAAAGCACTTTCTATTTAGCAGTATTACGCGTAGTAGTGTATCAAACCGATAAAGAGCACAAAACCTTTACCCCCCTGATTAAAGAACCTATCTACATCAATCTATTCCCTACCGATAAACCACAAACGTTTACCCATAAACTATCAATATTAGCACCCAAAGGCGAATTGTGGGTAGGGGTACAATTTGTAGAAATGAGAGGCAAGGACGATGCGACCCTCTCCTTCCACGGCACTACCAATACCTGCTGGTTACGTTTCCCTAACAATACCATTAGAAAAGTAAACCGAGGATTAGGAATCCCCTTTACTGTAAAAGGCTACGACCTCATTAAACAATAAAACCCAACTTTGCTAAAGTTAAATAATTTGCTAATTGACAAATTTTTTAATTATTTTCCAACCTTTTTATTTTTTCTTCGTTTATAAGGGCAAATTGGAGGACTTATGAAAAAGAAAATATTTACATCTGCCAAACTATTGCTGATAGGAGTTGTCCTATTGTGCTACCTTGTTTTTAGCGCTTGTTCAGCACTCACGCTTGAGTTTGAAGAGAGGGACTTGACCATTACAAATCTTGACGGCAAGACCATTCCCATAAGAGTTGAGCTTGCTCGCTCCATACGAGAGATGTCAAAAGGTTATATGGGGCGTGAGAATATTCCCGAAGGAACGGGTATGCTTTTTATCTTTAAAAGAGACGAAAAGTTAAGCTTTTGGATGAAAGATACGCCTACCCCCCTTTCGATTGCGTTCATTAACTCGAATGGCGAAATTCGCGAAACACGCGATATGACACCGTTCAGCCATCAAAGTGTGGACTCATCGGAACCTGTGCGTTATGCTCTTGAAGTGCCTCAAGGATGGTTTGAAAAAAACAACATAGGAAAGGGCTGTATAATCAAACTGCCGTAACCGATGAAGTTGAACAATCTCCTGTTTTCTACATCGTACTTAATTTGAACCTTAAAAAGAATAAATCATTCATCATTTAAAGAAAAATGCAAATCGACCATCGTCTCATCGAGAAAGCTCAGCGCAACGACCGCTTAGCGCAAAAGCAGTTGTACGACCAGTACGCTCCTGCTTTGCTGAGTGTGTGTAGGCTGTACATCAACGATTTGCAATTCGCCGAAGATGCCCTGCTAAAAGCCTTCTTCAAAATTTTTACGAATCTCTCTAAGTATGAAGAACAAGAGCACTTCTATGCTTGGATGCGGCGAATCGCTGTAAATGAGTGTATAGATTTCCTCAAAAGCAAAGCCCAAAAGCTATCTTTCGCCGACTGGAGTGACACTTACGACATAATAGATGATGTCTACTTAGAGAATGAAACTTTTAGCGAATCCGAAATACAATCCTTTGTAGACCAATTGCCTACCGCGTGCCGTACCGTTTTCAACCTCTATGTGTTTGAGGACTATTCACACAAGCAAATCGCCGAAGAACTTTCTATCAGCGAAGGTACTTCTAAATCACAATTGGCGTATGCCAAAAAACTTTTGCAACAACACGTAACAACTTATAAAAAAAGAGCTTAAAAATGTGGAAAGACAATATACAACGCCTGTTTAGGTACAGAAAAATCAACCCTTCACCTGCTTTGTGGGAGCAATTAGAAGCCCAATTAGCCGAGAGTGAAACCTTGCCAACTGAGCAAAAGAGCCGAAAACTGTGGTATTACACTGCGGCAGCTGCGGTACTGTTATGCCTTGCAATAGGATATTTGTGGCAACAACACACTGAAACCAATAATGACCTTCAAGTCTCAAAAAAACTCATTGTTGTAAAGTCATCAGTTCCCACAACCAGCCCGCACCCTACAGTGCCTACAACTCTTAAAGACAGCCAGTGCAGTTCATACCCTTCAATTCTCAAAAATAGCCAGTATGACTCATATCTCACTTCCTCAGAAGAGGTGATTACCCTTATTGATATCAATGCAGTAGATACTCTTTTTACCCAGTATACTGCCAATGCTATACAAAACCGAATCACCAAGCAGATGGAAACCCAAATGGCTGCCGATTTGCAGCACCTATCCCCCGAATATTTAGCACTTGTAGCTACTACTCAAGCAGAACTCAACCAGTATGTTACTGAAAAATATCAGCAAGATAAAACCTTCAACACCATTGAGAAAGAACAACTGAAGGACAAAGTAAAACTCTTAGCTGAAAAGCTACTCAAAGAAATAGGAACACGTGTCGTATTAAATAATAAAAGTTAAAAACAAGTATCAAAAAATGAAAACATTACATCTATTATGGATGACTTGCTTGTTGGCGACAAGCGTCATCACCGCACAAAATAATTCCGAAGAGGCTATCAAAAAATCAAAAGCCACAATTGATTCTATAGTTTCTTCAGAAAAAGAAACGCTCAAGAAAAAACTTTCAGCCGTTAATGAACTGCTTAAAGATAAGAAAATCACCGAAGAACTGGGCTTACAGATAAAAGAAGACCTCACAGCCACTACCGAGAAGAATATCAAAGAAAAAACAGCTGCCGAGGCTGAGCTTTTGGCAAAACTTATACGCGAGCAAGTAGATTCAAAGGCTACTGTAAATACTCTTGACACCCTTAATGTGAATAAAGCCAAGGACTATTTGCGTGCAATGCAAGAATTAGAAAAAATTCTCCGAAGAAAAGAAGACGAAAAACCAAATACCGATCGCGCTTCTCACGATATAAATCTTTATACAGCCATAGGTTTTCACAACTTAAATAGTAGTGATGGTTTTGGCGATAATCGTTTTAAAACTGCAGGATCTAAATCCTTTGAAATGGGCTTTACCTCAAGCTTTCGTTTGCTAAAAACCAACAATCTATTCCATATCAACTACGGGGTTGCGTGGATGCACAACGGACTCAAATTCAAAGAAAGCGAGTATTTTGTAAGAGAAAACGATGTGACAAAATCGGTGCCTTATACCGCTAATAAACTCAACAAATCAAAATTGCGCACCAATTACGCCATTGTACCTATAGATTTTGAGTTTGATTTTACTCCCCCCACTAAAACTAAAAAAGGAGTTACAATCTACCCCACTCACGAAAGTTTTAGAGTAGGATTTGGTGGCTATGTAGGGGTATTGATAGACAGCAGTCAGAAAATAAGATATGACGATGGGGGTACTCATAAAAATGTGATAAGAGAAGACCTAAATATTAGCCCTTGGATATACGGACTTTCAGCGCATTTAGGATATAAAAGTTGTGTGCTTTACGCGCGTTACAGCCTTGTACCACTCTTCCGCAACAACCCAGTAAACGAATATCCTTTCTCTATAGGAATACGCTTTGCAGATTAAGCAAATAGGGGCTGTCCGAAAAGTCTAAAAATCGCTTTT
>NZ_KB291436.1:0-11426 GCF_000318295.1 Capnocytophaga sp. oral taxon 326 str. F0382 | reverse complement strand
CAAACGTCCCCTCAAGAAAAACTTTTAGGACAGCCTCATTTTTAATATTTTGCTTTAGCTTCTTCAAACACTTGTTCACTACTTTTTATTCTTCCGTGTTTTATATCTTCACGAGCCAAAGCTACCGAACGAATGTCTTCCTCTGTTACCTCATAAGGATTATGAGGCTCCAATACTTCAACTCCTATATTTTCTAAAGCCTTTACAGCCAATTGGTAGTGTTGGAAATCTAAGTTATGTTTTAATATTATGGTATTCATAATAAACCTTTATTTTTTGTAAAGGTACAAAATAATTACAAAACAGCAAATTGGCAAATCGCCAATTTTTTATTACCTTTGTCGGCAATAAAAAACATTGTAATGACAACAGAAAATACTCAATTAGTAATCCTTGATATTCAAGGTAAATTATCGCAAATAGTTTATCAAAGTGAAGAAGTTTTGCGCAATAGCACTATCCTTATCGAAGGTAGCAAACACTTGAATCTTCCTATAGTTTGGGTAGAACAAATGCCCGATAAGTTAGGAGCAACACACCCCGCGATTGCCGAACTATTAAGTTGTAAAACTCCAGTGAAAAAAAGTAGTTTTTCGGCTTGGGATAATACTGAGTTTCAGCAGCAACTTAATGACAATCAATGTGAAAATGTACTGCTTATAGGTATTGAAACTCACATTTGCATCTATCAAACAGCGGTTGATTTACTCGCCAATGGCTATAAAGTATCAGTAATTGCCGATGCGGTTTCTTCGCGTACCGAGAGCAACAAGCAAATAGGACTCACGATGCTCCGCGATGCAGGCGCAACTCTTTTGAGTACCGAAGCAGCACTTTTTGCTCTTTTGCGTACCGCCCAGCACCCTAAGTTCAAAGAAATAGCACGCTTAGTAAAATAAAACATCTATACCCAATGAGGGTATATGGCAGTGTAATGTTAATTATTTACTATCTTTCCTCTCATTATCAATAATCATTTTTTGTTGAATATGAATTTTATTACCGAAAACCAAACCGAGTATCAAGCACTCTTTACCTTTTGGCAAAAGCAAGAAGCTGAAATTGTAGTCCGTTTTGATGCCAAACGCCACTTTACAGAAGAAGAAAAGCAAGAAGTATTTAAACAAGTAGCAACCAAAATACAATGGCTCGAACAGCATAAGGATACTGTTTTACAGTTTCTCCTCAAAAATGAAGAGGTAAGAGAACTCTTTGAAGAAGCCCAAGAAGACCTTGAAGAAGAAGGCGAGCAAGCAGTTTCTGATGAGCAATTTTGCGAGGCAGTGTATTTGCATAACCTGTATTGTGGAGTAAGCAAAGAAATAGCCTGTACTTTTGATATAGATACTGACCCTGATTACTTTTTGGGGCATCTGGTGAATATCAGGCTCGATGATAACTATCATCTTAGCTTAGAAACTATTAGCGGATAATAATAATGCTGAATTGTAACTTAATGTAATATAAAAATTATGAATATACGTCCTGCCATTACAACTGATATAGCCTTATTGCAGGCTATTGGTAAACAAACTTTCTATGAAACCTTTGCTGATACTAATACTCCAGAGGATATGGAGCAGTACCTCACTACAAGCTTTGCGACAAGCAAAGTACAGCAAGAACTATCGAATCCAGATTCTCTTTTCTTCTTTGCTGAAGAAGAAAACAAGGTGATAGGTTATTTGAAGCTTAATTTTGCCTCTGCTCAAACAGAACGACAAGACCCTAATGCAATGGAAATAGAACGTATCTATGTGTTAAAGGAATTTCACGGCAGTGGGGTAGGTCAAGCGCTTTATCAAAAAGCTATTGAAGTAGCTAAAGAGCGAAGGGTACCCTATGTATGGCTGGGGGTATGGGAGAAGAACGAAAGAGCCTTACGTTTTTACAAAAAAAATGGATTCGTAGCTTTTGATACCCACACCTTCGTCTTAGGTTCTGATGCTCAAACCGATATTTTAATGAAACTGTCGATGTTTTAAAATATCCCCCCTTACTTTAAAAAATACCAATGATTGATTACACTCCCAAAGAACACGGCTGGGCAATGGTAACTATTAGCAATGGCACTGCCGAAATAGCTTTTGTAGCCTCTCACTTGCACGATAGTAGGCAGGATTTGGTACGCTCGGTAGCAACCTTAGAAAAGTACAAAGAAGCAACTGTTGTTTTTCAAGATGAACCCGATGGTTATGTGCTTCACTTAGAGCGCGAGGACAAACATTGCCATTATACCCTTCATTCCTTTAAAGGCTATGACCCAACAGCCCTTTGCGAGTTGGTTTTAGAAGGAAACATCAGTTTTGCGAGTTATAAAAACGATATAGCAAAGATTAAATAACACTATATGGAAATTACACAAGCCCTTAAAACAGAAATTTACCACACCCTTACCGACTTTTTAGAAGCCTATAAAGCTGAAGATGCCCAAGTATTAGCTGAAAAGTTTGATATTTCGGGAGAATTTTTAGAAGAAGTCTATGAAATGCTTGACTTTGTAGAAGATAAAAGCGTATTGCACCTTTTCCCGATAGAAGAAATGGACAAAGAAGAAGGTGGAGGGGTGAATTTAGAGGTGTATAACTTCAACAATGATGATACTGCTGTAGGAGTAGAAGCCCACTTGTGGGATGATCAAGAATATTTTGCCATCATCAAAGGATATTACAACCTTAGAGACCAATTTCCTAAGTTTGTATTTCACTACTTTAGTTGTTAATACACCCGTTGAGGCTATCTGAAAAGTCTCAAAATTGCTTTTGCGTCGCTATACTTTTGCGAGTTATAAAAACGACATAGTAAAGATAAAATAACACTATATGGAAATTACACAAACCCTTAAAACAGAAATTTACTACGCCCTTACCGATTTTTTAAATGCTTATAAATCGCAAGATACCCAAGTATTAGCTGAAAAGTTTGGTATTTCGGGAGCGTTTTTAGAAGAAATCAATGAGACACTTGATTTTGTAGAGGATAAAAACGTGTTGCACCTCTTTCCTATAGAAGATATAGATAAGGAAGTGAATAAACTACGCGAACTGACCTTGTATAAAGATAAAAGATGAATAAACTTGTGGTAGAGGCTTGTGTATATAATGATAAAAATGAATGTATAGGGCTTATAGTAGGCGATTATCCTTTATTTGAATATTCTCCTAAGTTTGTGTTTACTTATTTTGATGTATAAATAAAAGAACAATTTACTCAGCTTGCTCAAGCTCTCTCTAAACAAGGCAAGAAATGAAATCAATAAAAATATTTAAAATGACACATAACAAAACACTTATTTACTTTTTCTTTCTACTTATACTATCTGCTTGTAGCAAACAATCGGGAGAAGAGGAACAGCAGAAGCATCGTAGGTAAACTGTAAAAGGATAACAAACATTTAAATAACATCCGACTATGAAAAAGTTCATAACATTAGTAGCAGCATTTGCCCTTGTGGCTTGCGGAAAGGACAGCAACGGAGGCGGCGGAGAGGATCCGATCGACCCCAGCGTAGTGTACAAAACTTCGGGCGACCTTTTCGGAAAGAACTATGTGGCAAAGGGGACCGTTTTTACGCGAAGGGTAGACAAAGAGATGCCTCTCGCGCCCAATTCAGCAGCGATTGCAGCCAAAATGAAATCGCTGGCAACCAATCCTTACGGGGTGATCACTACCATTACACGTCAGCACTATAATTACACCATAATTATAGTAGATAGTAATGATAAGAACCAGCATTATGCTAATTTTATCCCCGAAGGACACCGTGAGCGAGACGATGCTGACCTCTATAAATACACGGGAGGGCGTCAGCCTATCGTGCACGATGCCAAGCCTGCCGCTGGAAACGATGCGCATATGGCGGTGTACGACGTGGCAACGGGAGTGATGCGTCAGTACTTCGGAGTAACGTATGTGAACAGCGGTGAGTACAAATTTAAAGGCTCGGGCTACTTCATTGCAAAGCCAGGCCTGCGAGGGCTCGCTAAGGACAACTATTGGATGCGCCTTACCAAAGGCGGTAGCTCGGTAGTGGGAATGCTCAATCCGCTGTCGCAGATCGGTATCGAGGAAGTGAGGGCAGGGGAGATCAATCACGCCCTATCGTTCACCATAGCGCACGCCCGTAAAGGCTTTTCGTGGCCTGCGAAGGCTGGCGATGGCGATCTGGACGATGCCGACGCCCCAATGGAAGGGCAATGGTGCCGTATCGACCCGAAAGTGGACTTAGATAAACTCGGATTGAGTCCTATGACCCTGATGATTGCCAAGGCGGTGCAGAAATATGGGGCTTATGCCGCTGATAAGAACGCATTTTGCCACACTTTCACCACCGAGCACGGCATTTATGAGCTTGCGATCCACGGGTTAGACCCTTGGGAACACGATGGGGAGTTTGAGAAGAAGTACGGCAAGTTCGATAACATCAACGACTTCCCTTGGGAGCTCACACAATGGGCACCCGTTGATTGGGGAAAATAGAATATCAAAAAGAGTGGATAAACTATGTTAATGAGGCTAAAAAGGAAGAAACACGCCTCAAAAGAGTACTGAAAAAGCAATTATTGTTCTGTGAGAAGTATACATTGGAGGGAGAACCCCAAGTTATTAATCTGTTAGAGTAAATTATTAATATCAATTCGCAAGAAGGGAATGCCCCCGTTGGCGCGAGCTTGTAGCTCGTGCCTATTATAATAGACTTAGTTGGATACGGAGCAAGATGATACACCTTACCAGAAGCATTTGGCAGTAGTCTAGCAAACTTTTGTCAGTATAGAGATTGTCGCCTCGACAACTGATTAATGATTATTATGAAAACAGATACACAAATTAAATTCGATACAGTTGTAAAAGAAGGTTTTACGCCTTTGTTAAAGCCGCTTTCTTTTAAAAAGAAAGCCTTGAACTATTATCGAAGGCTTGCTGAGGTAGGGCATATCATCAATATACAGAAAAGCAGTTATGGGGATAGAGATCACATTAGGTTTCGCATCAATATAGGGATTTTTGAACCTAAATTTTGGTTGGGCTATTATGACTTTAAACATACAGGGCAAGTGCCTGATTACCCTACAGAACCTGTTTGTATTATCCGTAAAACTATTAAAGATTTACGAGGGAGAAAAGAGCTATGGTATGAAGTGGATGAAAATACCAATGAACAAGAGTTGATTAAGAGAGTACAGGAAGATATACAACAATATATTCTGCCTTTTTTTAAACAATATAATAGTGTAGAGAAGATTTTCTATTCAGCTGATTCAATATTTCCTCCTTTTGGAGCATTGGTGTTTTATGGAGAACATGGGTATATAGAGAAAGCTCAAAAGGAATATAATGAACTTTTAAAAGATGTGAATCCTTTGGCTGAAAGAACTTTAAAGGGGTATGCTAAAAAATATGACTTAAATATTTAATTATCAAAGTAAATCAAAAATAAAAAAAATCACTCTTGCGGGTTGCCCCTCTCCTTGGGAGAAGTCCACGAGAGAGGAATTGCCTTTTGCCGATAATACTTTTGATATTGTGTTTCACAACGGAGGTATCAATTTCTTTAACGATAAAGCACTTGCTATAAGCGAAATGCTTCGGGTTGCCAAAGCAGGGAACAAACTCCTTATCGCCGATGAGACTGCCGACTTTATGGAATCACTTTTAGAAAAAGCAACTAAATGAATGTCTTACAGAAACGATTAGCACAAATAGAAACCGTTCCTCACGAAAATAGCTTGTGTGATGGAAAAGAACACGATACTTGGTACAATGAAACCAAAGTGAAATATCACCTAAATGAAGAATACAAAATACTTAGTTTTAAAGAAGGAAAAAAGCAATCACACTTAGGATAAGTGCTATTATAAAAGCATAAATTATTTTCATATATTCTCACCTAATATTTCTTTACTTGTCCTAAACTAACAGTAAAGATTCCAAAATCATCAATCAGCATACTTTTTTTCTTGACTCCTTGGAGGGAGAAAAGTCCGTCCAATTCACGCTGGCTACGGCGGCGCATCACCCAGTCTTTTTCCTGATGGCTCTTCAGTACAAAGGCAATGGTTTTGAGCTGGGGGTGCCATGGCTGTCCTGTATAGATGATATACCCATTGTCCGAGATAGAAACCACCCCCTTGATTGCCTCAGAGGCCAAGATATTATCGCCAAAAAGCTCAAAAATACCTGAGATGATGGTGATATTGGGCGAATAATTTAGTTTGCGGTAAGTATCAGCCTCAAAACAATTGTAATTGGTAAAGCGAATATTCTGGTAGCCACGCTCTTTGATAATTTGCTCTCCCTTCTGTATGTTGGCTGGTAGGAACTCATTGATAACGATCTCCACTTCAGGGTGGCGCTCTTTGATATCAAAAAGGTAGTTGCCCACTCCACCTGCGATGTCCAATATTTTTACCTCCTGTTCTTGGGCTTGTAGGGCTTGTATAGCCTTTTCTACCTGTTGTAGGAGGTGTCTCTTGCGGATACGTACCCCGCGCCAGCCTATGGCATTGAGATAGCTTTTGTCCATCCAACGACCTATACCCCACTTGCCTTGTGGCGTGTTTTTATATACATAATCCATGGAGGCGCCAGAATCGAAGCCATAGGTAAGCCCTACAGTCATACCACCACTGAGGTGACCAAGCTTGCTCAACGCCCATTTCTGAAGATGGTAACCCCAACGCTCTCTGGTGGGAATCAGTTCATATTGCATGGTCTCAAATTCTTTCTGAGTAAAGAGATCAGAATCAAGAGTAGGAGTAGGCAAGGGTGCAGAGAAAGCCTTTTGGATAAAGTGTTGTAGGAGCTTATATACTTCCTCACGGCCTTGCTCGAAGAGAATTCCATGATGGAAGCCCTCCAAGGTAACAAACTCTTTTATAGGGGAGGATAGGTTTACATAAAACTGCTTTTGCTGTTGGTTAATCACCACAAAGTCTTTTTTAGCGGAGAGCAGTAGGGTAGGGGTGGTGATTGCAGCGGCATCTTCCACCAATCGCTTACCAGCATTGGCAAGGTCAATGAGGAGTTTGCCATTGATAGAGCGGGTGATGAGAGGGTCATTATCGTAAGCCTGTTGCTGCTTAGTGTCGCGAGTGAGCATCTTGGATTTTACATAGCTCTTAACAATCAGTTTAGGATTGATTTTTAGAGCCAACTCGATGGCTTGCTTGGCCATAGGAACGATCAGGTTGATCTCAAAGGCAGGAGCCAATAGCGCCATGCCAGCGATGCGGGGTGCAAAATCATGCACCCAAGCCGATGTGATTACCCCGCCAATACTATTGGCCACTACAAAGATATCTTCCTCGCGTACCTCATAGTGCTGCCCAAGGAACTTGGCAAAGGTATCCAAGTCCCGTACCGAATCCATGAAAACAGGAGATACAGCGGCTTTGGTGTGCCCATGTCCACGCATGTCAAAAGCAAAGATGTTGTAGGCAGCAAAGAGCGGATGGGTAGCAAATTCCTGTAGACGCTCCCCATACTCATGCCCTCTATGGATTACGATAAGGGTCTTTTGTCCGGGCTTGTAATTCCATTCGTAGAAGAATAGTTCTTCCCCTTCATGACTTTTAAAAAAACCTGTGTTCATGGTATAATGATTTTGATACGACAAAAATAGAAAATTATTTTTTGATTACCTAATTTTTTGTTAGAATTAGTTGTGATTTTGCATCCATTTGGCTTTTCTGTACATTAGTAAGGACAGCAAAGGCTTAGGCAGTAGCGAGAGTAATTGCATGAGCCACTTCATACGAGTAGGGAAGAGGTGTAGGCTTTTCTTTTGAGTAATAGCCCTGCTGATTTCGGCTACTGCTCTATCTTCACTCACCAGAAAAGGTTTCTTAGAGAGATTATTTTGGTTGAGCTTGTAGAGCTTTTGGGTGGCTACATACCCAGGCGCAATAGAGGTGATATAGATGCCAAAGGGGCGTAAGGCACGCCTATAGGCATCGGCTATCTGTAAAACACTGCGCTTGGTCTTGGTATATAGGCTGGAGGAGGGATAGTCCAAAATCCCTGAGATAGATGCTAGCAGGACGATTTGGCCTCCATGATGAGCCATAAGTTCTCGGCCAACCTCCAAGGTATTGACGGCTCCTATGATATTGGTTTGTAGCATACTGACCGCCTCCTCGTAAGAAATTTCTCCTACCACATCCTCGGCATAGCTACCCGCACAGTTGATAAGTAAGGAGAGGGTGTCTGAGCCTACAAACTGTCGTATCACCTGGGTTAATAGTGCTTTGTCTATAACATCGGCCTTATAACTCTCAAAAGGAACTGCCTTGGGGAGCTTGCTAAGATCTCTGCCGCATACCCCAACCCGATGGCCGCTTTGCTGGTAGAAGTGAGCCAAGGCAAACCCTATGCCAGTGGTGCCTCCTATGATAAATACATTCATAAGCTAAAGGTGTTAAGAATAGTTTGGTAACCATAGTCCCATTGCCGCTCTATCTGCTCTCGGTAAGAGGGATAGTCCTTGGGAAAGTGAATTCCTATCTCCAGATGCTTCCAATTGATATATTTCTCAGAGTAAAAGCCCTTTAGAACGGTAGTTGCTCTTCGAGTATCTATCCATTGGGCAGGATAGGAAGCCACCGACGCCAACCGCTCGTTGCCACTAAAGCCCAAGACGGCACGTACCAAAGACTCTTCGGTAGGAGAGTAGGCCTGCTTGTGCTCAGCAATTACAGTAGTTGAAAGCGCATAAGCCAGCTCCATAGGAACAAGGTCAATAGCCCCGCCTGCATAGTATGTCCCCTGATAGCTTACAGGAGCTACATAGAACATATCCGAGACAGAAATACGGGCAGCCCAGAGCAAGGGAATTGCCGTTTCCACACTTATATCGGTTGCTACGGCCGAAAGCGTATAGTTGGATTCGGTATGTTGCAGTGTCTCAAGAGGGATCCTCTGGGCAGTCTCAGGGTCGGTTATGAGCACCTCTTGGTAGAGTTTTCGCTTACCCCTACGCTTGCCACACTCATGGGGGGCAAAGCACATCTTTGCTCCTATGATGATAGTGGGCAAGGCAGCAGAAAAAGCTAACTTGGTCAAGGAGGGGAGTAGCCCCGATAGGTCTTGGGACATTTCTACCAAATAGCGTGTATATACATCCTCTACCAAGGGAGCACGACGCCGGTCATAGCGCTTCTGTAGGACTAAAAGCCCCAAGCGATATAGCTTGCTATAAGGGGTAAGGGACAGGCTTTGGATAAAGTGGTAAAACTCCTGTGATTGCAGATAGGCTTTTCTCTCTGTATTATTAGCAAAAGCATTGATTACCAAGGCAGCAAAAGCCCCACCACAGCTAGCAATAAGTAGCTCAGGAGCTTTGCCTATATCACACAACGCTGCATACATACCATTGTATAAGGCAAAGCGGGTGCCTCCTCCGGAGAGAAGCAAACTACGGGAAAAGGGCTTTATCGTATCCATAGGTAAAACCAAATACAGTTGAACAAGAGACTATCTATGCGATCCAAGAGACCACCATGACCAGGAATCAGTTGGCTGGTGTCCTTTACCCCCGCCCGCCGCTTGAGGTAAGAGAAAGTCACATCGCCCCAGAAACCAAAAAAGCTAATGAATAAGCCTACAAAAACTAATGTATGTAGTGCAATAGGAAGCCTCAGCAAGTAGCCTAAGCCCACACTCAAAAAAGGGGTGAGCAGTAAGCCGCCTACAAACCCTTCCACGGTCTTATTGGGGCTTATCTTGGGTAAGATCTTGTGCTTGCCAAAGCGCTTTCCAGTGAGGTATTGGAAGATGTCGTTGAGTTCGGTCGTTACCACCAAGAAGATGAACCACTCCACCCCTTGTGGCTTCATACGTAAGAAAGTCAGGTGAGGGTAGGCTGCCAAAACAATCAGTAGGGAAAGGGGCAATCCTAAGGGGATTTGCCTAAGGCATAGATATAGGATAAGGCCTATCCCCACAACCATACAAGCTTCTACCATATAAGTGGAGTAGTTGGGACAGCTCCATAGTAAAACCCCTTGTAACAAGGGAATAGCCATACGCCAATAGCTCGGATTAAAACCAAAGAGCCCGCCCAATTCCGTAAGGGCTTGAAAGCTTACCCATAGGGAAAAAAGACACATGGCGTAGGGGTGGGAGACAGCCGCAGCAAAAACACAGATAATCACTCCCCAGCTCCTGATACGAAGCGGTACATCGGCATATTTGTTGTCAAGCGGCATAAAGTCCTTTTTTTAAGCGGGTGAAAGTACTTAAAAGTAGCAAGGCAATAACTATGGCAAAAACCACTTGAGAGTAGGCTTGTATTCCCACACCAAAGTAGGCAAGCAGCCCATAGATACCCATCAGCAGTGCTCGGTCGCTCTTGCCCATAGGCCCCTCATAGCGCCTTTGCCCTCCTAAGACCTTGCCTATGACGCCAGCAAACTCATTGAGTACGCTCAGTACAATAAAAGCTACCACCCAGTAAAGGCTTTCGGGGTGGTACTTTAGCAAGGGGAAGAAGATAAACACATCCGAGACCACATCGCCCACCTCATTGAGTACCTCTCCTAAGCGGGAGGTTTGTCCGAACTCTCGTGCCATCATACCGTCAAGAGCATTGAGGATCATACGCACCAACAGCCCTATGGGCAGTGCCAAAAAGAAAAGTGGCACCGCCGAAGCCTCCCAAAAGAGCACGCCAATCCCAAAGGAGAACACAATGGCCACTACAGTAATCTCATTGGCAGTAACACCTCTCCTGTGTAGCCATACCAGTAGCGGGTGCAATAGCTGCTGGAATTTAGGTTTTAGTTTGTATACAGAAATCATAATAGGTTAATGAGTATATTAGTTAAAAAACTTATCAAAATCCGAGTAGCCACTTGCGGAACGACACCAACCTTTCCGAGTTAACCTTATACCTACCACTATAATTGCAGATAGATTATAGTGCTTGGTGTTATAGGTTTTTCCATCATCAGTAAGGTACTCCGCTACCAAAGCACGGATGATGTCTTTCAGAGTGTGTTTTTTCATAATAGGTTCATTTGTTAATTATCAGAGAGTTTCCCTCTCATATTTGTCTTCGTGAAAGTACTCATAAGCACTGGCTTCCAATTCTCCACAATCGGAAATAAGATTATTGTCTTGGTCATATATCTTATAATTCTGTTGGATCTCACCTATGGGGCATTCACCATCTAGGCCTAATAGGATAGTGTAAAATACATCTTCTAACAGAATATCAATAACTTCCTTAAGTTTCTCAGTTTGACTCTCTGTCAGAGCCATTTCTTTTATTTTTACATTTACAGCCGAAGCTTGTTCGGGTTGTGCTTGAAAGCATGACTTTAAAAACGCTAGTTTTTCAAGGTAAAAGTTCTTTGCAAATTCGTCTGAGGTCATAATGTTGATATATTATTTATAGAAGCTGTTTAAACTTTTTCCTATAATAAAGT
>NZ_KB291435.1:0-8292 GCF_000318295.1 Capnocytophaga sp. oral taxon 326 str. F0382 | reverse complement strand
AATGGCACTGAAAGCTAAAGCTCCTAAAGGACAATTACACCGCATTGCGCCTTTCCCTATCACGGTGAACTATCAACCCGATAATCAGCCTTTGGTAACCCATATACTAAAGAATTGTGAGTTCCAAAAAACACCTTTTGAATGGAAGGAGGGCGATATGCACAAAGAAGTAGAATTACCACTCATTGTAAGCCACGTAGTAGATAAAAGCATTTAGTGGGTAGCACCCACAAGCAAGTATTAAAAAGAAGTAAAAATGGAAGATAAATACACATTTGTAGAAGACAACCCTTACGCTTTTGGTGAAAAGCCTGCAACTATTTGTGGGCTTGCGCCAGAAGAGATACAAAACCTTAAAGAGGAACACGGCGAGCTGGTACTGGTAGAAGTATCGGCAGAAGGTAAAACCCACCAAGTAATTTTCAAAGAGCCTACCTTTAAGCACTTAGAAGCTATTACCAAAATTTCCAAAACAGATGAAGTAAAAGCTGCGCAGGCTGCCTATATCAATTATGTAGTAAAAGCCGACGAAGCCATTGAAAAGCGTGATTTGCTCAAACTCAAAGCTGTAGAAGCCCTAATGGTGAGGGTACAAAACACCAAGGCAACCGCAAAAAACTTATAGGCTCACTACAATGTGAGCCCAGTGAGAAAGAAGAGTGGAAAGCTGAGGCACTGATTCGTGCTAACTTTGGGGTAGACCCCGAAAGTCTGCAAGCCAGTCAGTGGTGTAAGCTCTATGCCCAAGCAATGTGGTTAGAGCATTGGCGTATGCAAAACCAAGCCGAATTATTTAAGGTGCTTATGGGTGGGTAACTACTTTTTGTGTAGTTGTAAGGCAGGAAAGCCGTAGTGAAGCAAACCGCAAGCGGTAAACACTATGAGCATTAGGCAAGCCCAAGCCCCTCCAAACCCAAATATCCATTGGGTAAAACAACCTCCTAAAAAAGTAATGAATGATAGGCAATAAACGAACCAAAAGAGTGCTTTCATAATACAAGACGTTTTACACGGCAAAGATACAAAAAAAAATGAATAATACTTTCAATTACGGAATAAATTTTAATGTAGCAGGCGACAGCCAAGTATCTGCCGTATTTGTTAACTTGTTTAGGAATATGGAAGTACTGCAGGCGGAGGTTACCCAAATCAACCAAAGTCTGCATACTTTTTCAGAAAACACTACCAATGCTATTGAAAATGTAGGGCGAACGGTAAGAGAAAACTCAAGTACCTCCTTGATGACGTTTAAAACCTTTCTTGAGCTCACGGATAGGGTAGCGTCTTCAGTAAGCAATCTATATGCTCCTGGTGTTGCCTTAGAGAAGAATCTTGCCGAGCTTTCGGCTATTACAGGGGTAACGGGCGAGGGACTGAAAGCTATAGAAAAGGCGGCACGTGATACTGCTAAAACCTTTGGTACTTCGGCAGTAGATAACGTGGAAGCCTATAAGATGATGCTTTCACAACTTAGTCCCAATATTGCCAAAAGTAGCGAGGCAATGAAGCTGATGGGCGAGAATGTGAATATACTCTCCAAGCAGATGGGAGGCGATACCATAGCTGCTACTGATGTACTCAACACCTCGCTGAATCAATTCGGGGTGAGTATGGAAGATCCTATCAAGGCGGCAAAGGTGATGACCGAGATGATGAATGTGATGTCTGCCGCTGCCCAGAATGGCTCGGCTGAACTACCGCAAATTAAGCAGGCATTGGAGCAGGTGGGTATGGTGGCTAAGACTACAGGGCTATCATTTGCCGAAACGAACGCCTATATTCAGCTCCTTGACCAAGCAGGTAAGAAAGGTAGCGAGGGAGGAGTAGCTTTGCGCAACGTACTGACAACCCTTTCTGAAGGTCGCTTTACCTCCAAACTTGCTGCCGACGGACTGAAAGCAGCGGGTATTAGTACCGACTATTTAGCCGATAGTAGTGTCCCCTTACACGAACGCCTAAAGGCTTTACGCAAGATACAAGGCGACACTGCCCTAATGACCAAGGTATTTGGTAAAGAGAATATGTCGGCAGCCATTGCCCTTATCAATACCGCCGATGAGGCTGAAGTGATGACGCAAAAGATAGAGGGAACGAACTCGGCAATAGAGCAAGCTGAAGTGATAATGGAAAGTACCGCCGAAAAGAACGCACGCCTTACCGCACAAGTGGAAGACTTTAAGATTTCTATTTTTAATACTACAAGTGGTGTATTTGGTTATGCGGGAGCTATCAGTGATATGGTGCAACAAATGACGGGACTTGCCCCGTTGCTAATGGTAGTTTACAACGGTATTACCTTTCTAACCAATGCCGAAAAACGCGCCGCCTTATGGTCGGGTATTCTATCCGTAAAAACAGCCGTATGGGCAGGCGTTACCAAAGCAATGGCAGTAGCACAGGGCATACTGAATGCCGTAATGAATATGAACCCTATATTCCTCATCATTACCGGCGTTGCCTTACTTATCGGCTACATTGCTACAGCAATTACCTACTTTGACAGTTTTGGAAGTACAATGCTACTTCTCTTAGGGCCAATAGGAGCTATCATCAGTGCCTTTATGATGATTAAACGACATTGGGATAGCATCATCGAAGCCTTTAAATCAGAAGGTATTTTAGCTGGTTTTAAACGTATAGGCTTAGTGCTATTAGATGTAATAATGGCACCACTACAAAAGATATTAGGCTGGGTCGCAGAGCTCACTGGTTGGGAGTGGGCGGCAAATGCTTCTGGAAGTGTAGAGGAGTTTCGCAAGAATATGGACTTAGTCTCTGATGAGGAAAAGGCAAACACCAAAAAAGAAGACGATAAACCTCAAGAAGTAACGGTAGTAGAAAACAAAGACAGCTTTGACCTTACCAAAAACAAACCTACTGTGCCTACCGTTGGGGGTGTGGCAGCTACCAAAACAATGAACAGCACAGGAGTGGGTGGCGACAAAGGCAAAAGTGAAAACAAAGTGCGTAACCTTAGTATCGGCAAGATGATGGATAATTTTAACGTGTATATGAATACCGAGAAGGGTATAGATAAGCAACAACTCCTACAAGCAGTAAGAGAAGTGTTACTAACTGCTACTGCCGATTTTGCCGGTGCAAATGATTGACGAATATGATACACTTTAACTTTCAACCCCAACCCGAAACAATTGTTAAAACGGTAGCCTTAAACTTGGCTTTTCGCTTTGGTATGCAAACGGGCAAGCCTTTAGAGGTTAAGAAGTTTGACGGCGAGTTTGTCGCAATGAGCGACTTAGAAAACCGCCCTTGGCTTACCTCCTTGCGTATGAGTACCCACCACGAGGGCGAGCGTTACAGCTTATTGTTCCCCGAAGTGATTATCTCAATAACCCAACAGCGCAATATCGTTACTACTCCCCTGCAAGGGCGTGACGGCACGATTAAGGAGTATATCAGCAATGGTGATTACAGCATTACCCTCGACCTCGCCATTACCGATTATGAAGGCGAACCAGGGGAGCAATCCGACGAAACGTTTTTATTGCCAAAGCAGGACTACCCACTAAGTCAGGTAGAAACCTTGCGAAAGCTACTCACTACTCCCGAAGCAGTGGAAGTAGAAAGCGACTTTCTCTATGCTTTTGGTATCAAGTCGGCAGTAGTAACCTCTTTCTCATTGCAACAGGAAACACACAGCAATCGCCAAAGCGTACAAATACAAATGCTATCCGATGAGTCTTACGAAATAAAACAGATACAACAAGACGAGTATGTTAAGATTAGTAAGTAGAATAACGATAGAGGGCGAGCAAAAGTGGATATTTACGGCTCTTTCGGAGTGCAACATTGTAGAAGATACAAGCAGCCTTACCGATACTTGTGAACTAAAACTGCCACGCAATATTCGCTGGCAAGGCTATGTAAGTGAAAAAGGTACACCCCCAATCAAGCGAGGCGACCGTATTACAGTAGAGCTCGGTTATGATGATGATTTAAAAGTACGCTTTGCAGGTTATATCCGTTCGGTAGATGCCAAAGTGCCTATCACCATAAAATGCGAAGACGGTATGTTCCTGCTCAAAATGTTAAAAGCCGAGCCTAAAGCCTTTAAGAACGCTACTCTCAAAGAGATAGTAGAACATCTGCTCAAAGGTACAAATATCAGCTACAAACTCATTGATGACAATATACAAGTAGGTAGCTGGCGTATCACCCAGCCCAACGTATCGCAAGAGTTGCAGGAGTTAAAAGACAAGGTAATGCTTAGTAGTTACTTTAGGTTTATTGACGGCAAATCGGTGTTGTATATCGGCTTAGCCTACCCTATAGATAACCGAGAAAAACACCTTTTTAGGCACGGCAAAAACATCATCAGTGAGGACTTTACTTACCGTGATAAAGACGATATAAGGGTACGCGTAGAGGCACAGAGTTTCAACGCTAAGCATAAGAAAATCACCTACGAGTACGGCGACAAAGACGGTGAAGTAATAAAACTCCGCATAGATGGACTGACAGAAGAGGAACTAAAGAAGTACGCACTGCAGGCTTTGGAACGCTACAAGCAAAGTGGTTTTAAGGGCTCGTTTGAAACCTTTGGTGTACCCGAAGTAAGCAAGTGCGATATGGTAGAAATACACGCCTCCGATGGCAATAGTGGTACTTATTTAGTGAAAAAAAATGAAATTAGTTTTGGCACCAACGGCTATCGCCAAAAGATTGAATTAGGGAATGCATTATGATAAAAGAATTGATACAACAATTAGCCAATACGGGGCAGGAACTATACGCCAAGGTGTGCGAGGTAACTTCTGTAGATGAGGAGGCTAAAACCGCTGATGTAAGTCCCTTAGACGGCAGTTCACCCATTAACGATGTGTATTTAGTAGTAGATTTTGAGCAAGGAGGTTTTTACCTACAACCAAAAGTAGGTTCGCTGGTATGTGTAGCTTTTATCAACAAAGAAACAGCAATAGTAGTAGGAACCTCCGAGCTGGAGAAAGTAGAATGCACCTTGGGAGGTTTTACCCTAAAGATAGAAGACGGAAAACTGCAACTCAAAAATGAGCAAGTCGATTTTAAAACCCTTTTAAACGACCTTTTAACAGAACTTAAAAACGCTATCATTCAAACTCCCGCAGGCCCTGGCAACTTTGCTCCGAATAATGTAGCAAAGTTTGAAGAGATTAACAACAAAATAAACGCACTATGGCACTAAACAAACAAGCCCTTCAACAAGGCATTATTGCCCTTCTGCAGGATATGCTTGCCAAAACCGATAACAGTATAGAAGAGTATGCCGAGCGCTTAGCCTCACTTATTGACGCCTTTGTCAAGAGTGGTGAAGTAACAGTAGCCCCTGGTATCACTGTAAACACAACAGGAACGGCAGCCGCCCAAACGGGTGCTACTATAAGTGAAGGAAAAGGGAAAATAACTTAAAAAACACATATCACAATGGAATGGATAACAGAAGTACTTAAAGAGCATTTTGGTTCGTTTATCGGTATGGTATTATCGGGGTTAGCAGGTTGGTTTTTCGGAAGGCCTAAGCAACAAATGGAGCTCCAGACCTCCGAACTTGACAATGTAGACAAGGCTGTGAAGATATACCGAGAGATGATAGAAGACTTAGGCTCCAAGTACGCTAAGGCTATTGAGGAGCTCAAACACGCTAACCAGCGCATTAAAGACTTAGAAGCCTCTGTGGAGGAACTTCTTACCGAATTAAAGAAGTACAAGCAACTCAACGGAAAAGCAAAATGACAATAACAGCCCTACATAATCAAAGCCTATTAGACCTCGCCCTACAACACACGGGCACGATAGAAAGCGTCTTTGAGTTTGCTGAAGCGAACAGCCTCAACATCACCGATGATGTACAGGCAGGAACTCCCCTCTACTTGGGAGAGGGGTTGGGGGTGAGGAACGAAATACTCGGCTACTACACCGCTAAAAACCTACAACCTGCAACGGCTTTCACCAAAGAAGACGAACAAGTTGCTAAACGCCTTGAGGGTATTAGTATATGGGCAATAAACCTTGATTTTATAGTAAGTAAAGAATAAAAACCTTATGAATAACCTACAATTATACAACGCCGATAACTTAGAGGTAATGGCAACCCTTCCTGATGAGAGTATTGATGTGATTTGCATCGACCCTCCGTACTTGTACCTCAAAAATCAAAAGCTGGAACGCCCTTTTGACGAACCCAAATTCTTTGCCGAATGCAAACGCCTCCTTACAAAGAAAGGCTTTATCGTACTATTTGGGCGTGGTACTTCCTTTTACCGTTGGAATACTATATTAGACGGCTTAGGCCTTGTATTTAAGGAGGAAGTTATTTGGAATAAAAAAAGAAGTACTACACCAACGTTAGCTATTGGAAGAAGACACGAAACTATCTCTATTTACTCAGAAAAAGGTAATATTAACAGATGTAAGATACCTTACATTGAAAAGAAAAAGTATAATATAGATTCTTTGGTATCTGATATAAAGGTGATTAAAAGTGCAATAAAAAATAGTGATAAATTAGATGATATATTAAAGTTTTTAGAAGGAGACACCTCATTATTATATTTGAAAAGTTTTAAAAAACATAAATGGGGAACGGGAATAAAAAGGAATACATTGAGGGAAAATGATAATACGTTGGTTCTTATAAAGTCTATTGTGGAAGGAGCTAATGAAGAAAGTATTATGATAGAAGGTCTGGATGCATTTTATTCCTCAATTCACCCCACTCAAAAACCTGTCCGCCTCTTAGAACGCCTTTTAGCATTGGTTATCCCAAAAGACAAACCCCGCAATGAAATAGTAGTAGCCGACTTCTTTGCTGGCTCTATGAGCTGTATGGAAGCCGTTCACAATATGGGTATGTGTGGCATTGCTACCGAAATAGACGAAGAGTACTTCGAGAAAGGCAAACAGCGCATTGAGAGCTTACAACCCCTAATTATCAATCATTAACCTATGGCACGTACTATACAAGAAATACAAAACCTTATTCTCCAAGCCAAAGCACAAGAGCCTACACTGAGCGAGCTCAATAGTACCTCCAAAGTGGCTATATGGCGATTGTGGGTATATATCATAGCCGTAGCAATATGGAGCTTAGAGAAGCTGTTCGACCAGCATAGAGCGGATATAGACAAGCGTTTAGCAGAACTCAAACCCCACACAGCACGTTGGTACAGAAGCAAAGCCCTTGCCTTTCAATACGGCTTTGACCTATTGCCCGACAGTGATAAGTTTAATAACCAAGGGCACACGGAGGAAGCCATAGAAGCCAGTAAGATAGTGAAGTACTCGGCAGTAATAGAAAGCAAAAATGAGGGGCGTTTGATAGTGAAGATAGCAGGCGAACAAGGCGACACGCTCCAACCAATCACCGATGCCCAAAAGCAAGCCTTTGAAGCCTACTTGCAGGAAATAAAAGATGCGGGCGTACGCCTATCGGTAGTGAACTACCAACCCGATGTGCTGCACTTGCAAATGAAAATCGTTTATGACCCGCTTGTATTAGATAGCAACGGACAGAGTATCATCCACGCTACCAAGCCCGTAGAAACGGCAATTAAAGACTATTTAAAACGCCTGCCTTTTAATGGTGAGCTCGTATTAGCGCATCTTATTGACGCGCTCCAACAAGCCGAAGGTGTGAAGATACCGCACTTGGTATTGGCACAAAGTAAGAACATCACCAGTAGTGGCGAGTATGGGGCTTTTGAAACGATAGAGATAAACAAAATACCCACCGCAGGCTACTTTACGATAGACAACTTCAACGATATAACCTACGTTAGCAATGTATAACCTAAACATCGACAAACTGCTCGTACTGCTTACCCCTACCTTTTTGCGAAAGCCAAAGTTGGTGGCGTGGTTAAGAATGTTGGCAACACCCTTGCACAAAGTGCTATACGACTTTCAGCGAGCTCGCCAAGCCGACTTGTACAACTTGGCTCACAACAGCCAAGTATGCTACCTGCGCAAGGCTCTCAATGATGAGTTCGACGACGAACAACGGCGTATCCGTATTGAGGACGGCAGGCAGAAACAAAGGTTGTATATCTATCCCCGCAGTGCTAATAAGCCTTTGTACTTAGGCAAAGTATTCCTCTACGAACGAGGCGACTATATCGACGGCGGAGTAGATTTTATAGTAGTCCTCCCCAAGGACTTAACATACGACAAATATAAACTTGAAGCCCTCGTGAACTTCTACAAGCTCGCAGGCAAACGATGGGAGATTAATCATAACTAAAACCGTTACCCCGTACGGATTGTCCCTCCCTTTCGGGGAGGGGAACGGGGAGAGGA
>NZ_KB291434.1:574-5724 GCF_000318295.1 Capnocytophaga sp. oral taxon 326 str. F0382 | reverse complement strand
ATACATATAGCTTTACATAGAATTGTAAATAACTTTGTAAGTAAGTGATTGGTTAAATATATTGCTAATATGCCCTAAATCACTTTATGAGCTTGTAGTATTTATCTTCTTTTCTTATGGTTAATTAAAATTTGACCTTTAGGGAGAATTTTCTGTTCACCGGAACAGAGCAAGTTGTGTTTTGAGGCACGCATTAGGCGTGTAGGCACCTCAAAACCACTTGCCCTTGCAGGGAGCTTAAAACGCACTCCGAAGTCGTGGCGATTAGACTTATTCCACATTGTGATTTTCGTTATGTCCTTTATCTTTTATGGTAATTTTACCGCCTACTGAGCACATACAATAGGAGTTTTCTGTAAGTATTTTTTGCCCGTTGATAGAGTCCTTCTCTGTGGTATCTTCCCATTTAATGGGAGCAGGCACACAAGGTAAATAACCACCAGAAGAAGGTTTTAGTTTACATTGCTTAAAAGGCTGTATATTGGAATTCGCTTGCTTGTCCTCCTCTGTAGCCATAGCTTTACCCTCAATAGTTACAAAATCTTGACTTGTAACATTGAGTTTACTTGTTGCAGTACCTTGATTGCAACTGAGTTCTGCAGTATCAGTGATGATTTGTGGCATAACTAATAAAAATTATTTCACTTTTTTATTGCTCTATCTTTATTCTCTTTACTATTCTTTAATTGAGGTAACCCAGAAAGATCTATTGCTTTATTATTATAGCGTTCATATTCTTCTCGAGTATATGTCCCAGCTACACAATCAAAGATATATTCATAATAAACATCAATAAAAACATCTATTACTTCTTTAACAACTGCCACTGTCCATTTTTTTTCTTTTTCATCAAAATCAAAGTCTAATTCATTTGCTTCTCTATGTTTTCCCGTTCGCAAATTGATAACTCCATCTTTTTCTAATACCTCTAAAACCTTATTAAAAGACCATTTCTCAAATTTTGCTTCTTCATCTACCTGTGTTTCATCTCCTATAGCATCATATTGTCTCCAAACACCTATTTTTACAGTACTTCTAAGTCCTGCAAAAGCTCCATATTCTTTTAGTCTTCCGTTGGGGTAATAAAAATACATATAATAATGGTAGGAAGGCTTAGGAGGTATCACAAGATAATATATATCATCTCCCCCTACAAATGATTCAAAAGCACTCCCATCTGCTAATATATAAAATGGGGGACGTGTTGGATCTTCTTTATAACCTTCATAGTTTCTTTTGTATAATTCAAAATCAAATCGTTTAAACATAATTGTATCTTTTAAAGAGTTTTTAACTTCAATGCTATATCTTTGCGCATTTTTACATTGTAAAAATAGAGTGATGATTATTAAGCTTATAAATATTCTCATAATATCATTTTTTATTCCAATAATGTACTTTCTCGTACTATTAACCATTGCCAATGCCACGTAAGATAACGCTCTTTTGGCGAGTCTATTCGATTTTTTGTAACAGGGTTTACTCCCAGATGTGAATAGTCCATTATGTTGTTTGTTTCCATTGCTTTGAATACAAAAAAGTTCTTATCTCTTATTTTTTCTTCCATCCTTGATTTATATATTTCTGATGGGTAGTAGAATGAATGTGGCAATCCTAAAGCGTGTAAACACTCGTGTGCAATGGTTTCCTTTTGGTGCCCATTAAATAACATTACACATTTAGATACTGAATCAAAATAACCTCCTGCTCCTTCAGTATTAGGTTCCTTATATTCAAGATCAAGAAAATACAATTTAAAATAATTTGTATAAACAGTAGAATATTTACGTTCAAATTCATTTTTGACAAAATTATCCAATCCATTATTATCTGTTATTGTTTTAGAGACAATTGTAAAAGGATAAGGCGCAGGTAAATTTAAACAGAAAGACTCTCCTTGAGCACTGTTAGGGTCTTTTTCAAGTAAATTTACTTTGATCAACGCCTGTCCTAAAGCTTTTTTTAAGAAATTAAAATTATTATCTTTACTAATAATATAATCTCTCATTATAGTTTTTATATAAACAGGAAGTATATTGATAGTTTTTACAATAGGTGCAATCATTGTAATGCAGCCTGCTAAATTTTCTGTTTTGTTCCCTTTTTCATCTACTTTAATGGCATATATTTTAATATCTATATCCTTGTCAAACTTTATTCCCTGTCCATTTTTATCTATGACTTGAAATGCCTTACAAGTAATTTTTATAGTTTCTCTTTTACCCGATTTAGGCCGCTCTATTTTTAATCTATCAATCCCTATAAAATAATGATCAGCAGTTAGTTCTTTTGTCTCATCATTGAGTTTAAACACTAAATAATCAGGTTTTTCTTTACTTAAAAATTTAATCTGTAACTCAATTTCAGCTTCACTCACTCCATAATTCTCTGTTTTAGGAAATAAGGCAATAAAAGACTTGTAATGAGTAAAATTTTGCTCAATACCATTCTTATTCTTGATTTTAAAGTTAAAAAGGGAAAAATCTTTTCTCAGTTTATTTTGTGATTCATCACTATGTCCATATTGGGTTCCATCAAGTTTGAAATTTTCTATTATATTACCACCTCTGTTTACATACCAACTATTGGGATTGGATATAAAAAATGAACTATAAGTGTTAGAAGGATTGTTTTGTTTTTCTATTTGCATTTCAGCATCTGTTTTACTATAATACTTTCCGATAAGATCTATATATTTCTCAGTATCATTAATTCCTTTCACATTGCTGTTTTCTTTATAACAATCAAACCCAAATTCTCCTTTCCAATCTTTTTTAGTTCTAAAATGCACTAAAACATAAGTATCAGGGAGAGTCTCTATTATTTCATACTCTTCTGCTTTATTACTATGCTTTGTGCCTTGCTGTCCTTTCACCTCAAGCAAGCCCTTAGAGTTTACCGTTGCCAACTCATCTGAGTGGATAAAGAGTTTTTCTACTCCTGCCACATTTGTTTCCTTTGCCTCTATCTTCATCAGGTTGTCGGAACTGAGCAAGGCGTTGCCTAAACGTGCCTCATATTCAGCTACGATTTGCCTGAGTAGCGGAGTCTCCATAATCATTTGCTGTAATATTTGCATTGTAGCTTGTCCACCTACAGTGAAGTTGAGGTTATTCCCCACACTCAGGTCAAAGTTTTTACCTGCATTCATACAGATGTTATTCGGCGCATAAAGATTGATATTGCCTTGCCCGTCCATCTCATAAATATTACGGCTCGCATCCTCAATTCTCACACTCCCCTCTGCATCATTAAGGAGTATTTTGGTGCCACTTTGCGTATGTATAGCTTTGGTCGTTGGGTTATACCCACTCTTTGCCGCGCCGTTATAATGCGCCCCCAATACAAATGGTCGTTCAGCATTGCCATTCTCAAAATCTACCATTACCTCTTCGCCTACCTCTGGGATAAAATAAAAACCTTTACCACTACCTGCATAAGGCTGTATCATCCGTATCCACGGGCTCAGTTGTTCGCCTTTCTGCCAAAAGAACTGTACCCGTACACGTCCCATTCCTTGAGGGTCGTTGTTATCTTTAACGATAGCAGGTTGCTGTTCTGCTTTGGGAAAAGCCTCGGCATTGTAATCCGCAGGCGTGCGCATCATCGGGATAGCCTCAAAACTATTTTCATAGTTCATACCGCTGTGGTAGTGCGATATTTTTATCACTCTATAGGTCTCCATCGCATGTGCATTGATGTCGGTAAGACACGCGAAGGTGTTCATCCTCAGACGTGGGTCGCGACTACGCCCTGTTACTTTAAGTGATAGCTCCCTTAAATCTTTTTCCTGACGCACTACTTCTTCTAAATCTATATCCGATTGTTCTAATGAGGTAGCTGAGTGATACTTTTGTGGTATCTTTTTGAAGAGCTTTTTAGAAGCATTTTTGGCATCCGTCTGTATAGGATTGTTTTTGTACTCACAACAAGCACTTTCAGCGTCCTTTCTATAAACTTCAGACCTATGGAAATCGTAAGCGATATATTCAAACTCCTGTGGCTTCATCTCTAAGGTAAAGTCCTCATCAATAAGATTTAAGTTCTCCCCCAAGTCTATCGTCTCTTGAAGTTTATTGCCAAAGATAAGTTTACTACCATCATAATAAAAGTATTCACCATACAAATTAGCTAAGCGACATATAAAATCGTAATCAGATTCGTTGTATTGCACCGTATAAGGCAATGCTCTTGTAGTGTTTACCCCTGCTGAGCTATCAACCTGAGCAGAATTATCATAACCTTCACTTACTAAGGTAATAATTTCTTTAAGAGTCTTATTCTCATAAGAATGGCAAGCTTTTCCTTGGTCTAACAAAATACTCGGTGCATTGCCTGAAATGTAGAGCGTACCATAACCACCACCTGTTTGTCGTTTGCAATAAATTCTGGTGATAATCCCTGAAAAGTGCTGTACTACTTTGCCGTATTGGTAGAACTTAATAGTAAGAGGCTGACCGAGCAAGTCGCGGGAATGCTCCATAATGTACTCATTAAAAGCATCAAAAGAGTCTTCAGGGGTTTCAATAGTAAAAGTGTCGTGCTGGCAGTTGTATTGATGCAGTTCTACCTTGTAGCTTTCTTTGGCTAAGAAGTCTTTACCATTGGAACTGAGCAGACAGTAGACCACAGGATTAGTTTTATCTTCTAAAAACTCCTTGAAGGTTTTGATTTTCATATCTTTCAATTCCATACGCAATTGTGTCATTACTGTTAATTGAGAGCAAAGTAACGAAAAATAACGCAATTAACCAAATTATTTTGAAGGAAAATAAGAAATGTTTTTGAAAGTGTGAGTAAAATAAGGCAATTCGTGATGAGTAGAAGATTAGCAAGATACACTTATTTACCTATTTTTTGTTGTATGCACTTAGCAGTTGAACCTACCGTTCAGATCTTTATTTGATATTTTTTTGCTCGCTAAAAAAATAATTGTACCTTTGCATCGTGAGTTAAAACACAATAAAAATAAGGCAAAGCAATGAATTAAATTCCGTAACTAAATCATTACCTATTAGGTTTTTTACAAAATAGAATTGATTGTAAGTGAGGAAGTTAGAAAAATAGTTTATTCTTTGTACCCAGAAGTTACTGAGAAAATAGGTGTAATCAAATAAAATAAGAGCTATTACTAAATCATTACCTAATCT
>NZ_KB291434.1:0-554 GCF_000318295.1 Capnocytophaga sp. oral taxon 326 str. F0382 | reverse complement strand
TATTTAAAATAGATTATAAAAGTAGTTTCAATTTCACTACAAAATTGGAAACCTTTTATCAGTACAGAACTTATAATCCTTTTACATTATGATGAAAATTATTATTTCTACATTTTTATTCTTTTGTCTGTGTGCTTGTAGTGTTATTTATAATAAAAAATCTTTTGTATTTAGTAATACACTCAGCGAAAGAAAATTAAGAACAAATGGATATTATTATCATGTTTACAATCTTGATAAAGAATATATGCGACAAAAAGGTGTATATATCAATATGCAACTTTTTTTAGATAATGGATATACTTATGTTGTCAAAAATGGTTTTGGAGATTACTGTGGTGATTTAATAGAGAAGGAATGTGCTGTTAAAGCCTCAGAATATATGTTAGATAAAAATATAAATGAGTTTTTAGAAGAAACTGATAAACAAAGTAATAGAAATTATCATATTTGGAATTGGGGAAAATATCATATTCAAAATGATACTATAGTTGTAAAATGGTTTTATAACAGTTTTGGTGACTATTTTTTAGTAGAAGAAAAAGGCATTGTAA
>NZ_KB291433.1:121499-122668 GCF_000318295.1 Capnocytophaga sp. oral taxon 326 str. F0382 | reverse complement strand
AGAATGAGATACGAGTATCTTGATGTAACTTGGATTGGAATGCTTTTATTAGGGCTTATCTCCAAGTTCCTCCAAAAAGTTTAAACACGTTTAAAAACAAAGAAAACCAGCAAAACATCAGTTCTGCTGATTTTCAAAATGGAGATATACAGGTTCTTTAAGGAATAAATGCTACATTTTAAACCCTCGTGAGTTTCTGTTAAGAGTCTCTCTTACAAACTCCTTCGTGGGAGTTGGGACTTCTTGAGTTTCGCTTTTTTGACTCTCTTGTGATAGCTCTTTATTGAGTTCTTCTGCCTCTTGTACCTCTTGTTTTTCGGCTCCTTCTTGAGCCTCTTGTGGAGTATCGGAGGAGAGTGAAAGTTGTATTTTCCTATCAAGGGCTGAGAGCTCAGTTTTAAGTTCGGAGAGCTGTGTTTCTTTACCCCATACTTTTTCGATGATTTCCTTTAGAAGAGGAATGTCCTTTTGGATAAGAGCAATCTCTTTTTCTTCCTTTTCCATCATTACAGGGATTTTTTCAATGGCATTGACAAAATTCATTACTGCCAAGTTAGGGTCACTTGCCAATCGTCCGTTGTTGTAGGTGTACTTGATACCTCCTTCCCCTTGTACAAAAAAGCGGTTTTCTTTTAGGTCAAGTTCGTCTTTTTTGGAGACTTCAGTCTTTACCAATATCTGAAAACCATAGATACTTCCTATTTCTTGATATTCGCCTTTGGTACGGGCGTTTTGGGCATAGTCCTGTAACTTTTGGGCTAACTGCTTTACACTGCTCTTTTCGTCTAAACCCTCCAAACGCAAAGCATTGACTACCGAGCCATCTTCTCGGCGTACCGCTTTATCTGAAAAGTTTTGCCAATCCGTCTGAAAACGATACAAGCGATCTTGTAGCGCTTTCAAATCACTACAGAGGTTGTCTAAACGGTTTTTAGCAGTGTATTTAGAGCGTAAGAACGTTTGCTTTTCACTCTCTAAAGCCCCAATCTTCTTTTCTAACTTTGCTTTTTCGAGCAAATCAGTGTTTCCTGAGAGGATAGCTACATATTCAGAATAGTTTATTCCCGATTTTTCGTCCATAGCTCCCTCATCAATGGTTCTTTTGCCCAACTTATTGTTCTTAAGCTGGTCGATAAAAAGCTGTTTGTTAAACAGTAGATTGAACTTGT
>NZ_KB291433.1:104192-121479 GCF_000318295.1 Capnocytophaga sp. oral taxon 326 str. F0382 | reverse complement strand
TGCGAATGGCACATCCGTCCCTTTGTTGCAAGTCACTGGGTCGCCAAGGGGTATCTAAGTGATGTACAGCAACGGCTTTTTTCTGTGCATTGACCCCTGTACCGAGCATATCGGTAGAGCCAAAGAGTACCCGTATCTTGCCCTCGTTGGTGTCGCTGATGAGTTGTTTGCGCATTTTATCGTTTTTAGCCTCTTGGATAAAACGGATTTCGTGAGCAGGAATGCCGTAGTCTTCTACCAATTTGCGTTTGATTTCAGTGTAGGGATTCCACTCGTTGGGCTTGTAAGTACCCAAATCAGAAAAGACAAACTGAGTCCCTTTCTGTGCTTTGTGCTTTTGATAATATTCATTGATTTTCATCGCACAATGAGAGGCTTTGTTATCGGGATGATCTTCATACTTATCGGAGATCATTCGCATATCTAAGGACATTTTACGGGCATAATCAGTTGCGATAAGCATTTTGGCTTTTTCCTCGGACTCGGATAGTGGCGCACGCCCTAAGAGGGTTGCATTACCCGTTTTGGCAAAATCCATTAGTTTTTGAATGAATACCTCTTGATCGGGTGTAGGGGGTATATTGTGTAAAATTTCGTTCTTTTCGGGTCTGTCTATCCCAACATCCTTTGCGGTTCTATAATCGGTTATTTCGGCATAAAACTGCGCTAATTCGGGTACTTTAATAAAGTAGCGGAAGCGTTCTTTCTGCACAATGTTGTTAGCCACTGAAAATTCGTAATCGGTGGTCTTGCGGGCATAGATTGCTGCCCACGCATCGAAACAGTGAATTTGTTGCTTTTCTAAGGCTTGAGGACGCAGGTACTTAAAGAGCAAATAGAGCTCAGTAAGTGAATTGGAAATAGTAGTCCCAGATAGAAAAGTAGCCCCCATATCCTTGCCAGTGCGCTCTTGAATAGTTCGCAAGGCAAAAAGCAGATTCAGTGCTTTTTGACTGCCTTGAGAATTGCCCAATCCCGCCACTCTATCGTGCCTTGTATTGAACATTAAGTTTTTGAACTTATGGCTTTCATCTACCAAGAGGTGATCAATGCCCATCATCTTAAAATCTACTGTATCATCGGTGCGCTCATTGATGTCGTGTTCTAAGGTTTTGAGCTTTACTTCTAGGTTTTCTTTACGCTTATACATTCCTTTAATCATCGCACGAGAGACTTCACTGCCTTGTTTTTCCAACTGCCAAAGACTCTCTTCAACATCTTGGAGTTCTTCTTGCAAAATGCTCTGTTGCACCTCGGGGGATTGTGGTATCATCTTAAACTGGTCGTGTGTTAGAATCACGCAATCCCAATCATTGTTTTTGATGTCTCCAAAGATACGCAAACGCTTTTGAGGGGTAAAATCCTCCTTGCCAGGGTAAAGGATTTTAGCAAAAGGATAGGCACGGCGATAGGTCTCGGCTATTTCGTGTACATTGGCTTTAAGCCCTATAATCATCGGTTTATGCGCTAATCCTAAACGCTTCATCTCTTGAGCAGCACAGCACATAATAAGGGTTTTACCAGCTCCTACCTCGTGGTCGCAAATCGCCCCATTGTTGAGCTTTATCATCCAAATAGCATCTTTCTGACTATCATACAAATCCTCTATGCCTAAACTCTCTCTATCAAGTCCAGGGAAGGACTGAAAAGAACCATCATATTGCGGACGTACAAAACAGTTAAAAGACTGATTGTACTGCTCAGCCAAGCGGTCTTTAAACTCCTGACTCTGCTCTAAGAGCCACAGAGGGAAAGCATTGCGTATTTCATCAATCTTGCTGTTTGCCAGTTGGATTGCCTCCATATCGCGCACCTTGACTTCCTTGTCGTCTATCTTTATTTTCTTGGTAATATCAGGGGTGGTATTTACCAAGGCGTTTTTGAAGAGGGCAATACCATCGTAGGTTCTGCTCTCACTTTTTACAGCGTATTTCTCCCAGATATGTAAGTTCTTTTGTCGGCATTCCACTGAAAACTCATCGGTTTGAGCACTGTATTGCACACCTACCTTGGTATCGAAAAGCGAAGAGGCAAAATCACTATAGATTTGTGGGGAGATCCAACGCTCGCCCAAGTTAAAATCCAACTCTTCAAAAGGAATAGGGGTAGGAATTACCTGCCTGAGTCCCTCTAAAGCGTGCTCAATTTCTGATTGCTTAGGATGTTCAGGGTGAGTATTTTGATATGCTTCTACGGCTTTGATTTTAGTAAAGACATCCCCCGCTTGCCACTTTTGGGCAATTTGGTATTCGTCCTCTATAGGATTGTAAAAGAGTTTGCCCTGTAACTGCGCTTTGACTTCTTCCTCATTGGTGTTAGAAAGCTCAGCTATGTAGGGAATATCCACCCGCCCCAATTCACTTAAGGAAGTGAGTAGCGCCTCTTCAGTAGAAATGTTTTCATTCTTCCTCAGAGAGAATACCACAGGCTTGTGAAAGATATCTGCCTTTTGATAAACACCGTTTTTGATACGCTCTAAGTAAGGGATTTCAGCGCCTGAGGCATCGGTTTTTATTAGCTTGATATTATCAGCACTATTTAGCCGACCATAGTTCTTGACAAAAGTATCGTAAAGGGCATTAAGATTTTCTCTTTCCGTAGGATAAGGGGTATAGGTGGTAGCCTCTTTATGGTACAAGTCAGAATAAGCATCACGCAGAGCGATATAGGCAATGGCTTTTTGTCTTTCCAAAGAAGAAAGCGCAAGAGGCACAAAGGTAGCAGCTGTTTTGTTCTTATTGAGATCTTGCAAAAAGCCCACCGTATCGGCTTGTACTACCAAAGTATCTTCTCTGAAATGAGGTAAATATTCTCCCTCAAAAGGTACAGGTTCTTTTAGTAATGATACCGCAGGAGGCGTGTAATACAAAGCAGGAGAAGCTTTTGAAAGCACCTCTATTTCATTCCCTTGATTGACAGGATAAGTAAAAGAAAACAAGTCCAACTTTTGAGCATTCCCTAATTGAGAGGTAGTTGTTTTCTTCTTTGTTTTCTTTTTAGCTCCTGTGGGTATAGTAGGGACTGTTTTTGCTGAAATGTTGGGAGGGCTCGCTAAAGTAGCGGTGGCTTCCTGCTCTGATAGAAAATCAAAGAGACTTAGCTGAACGACTTTGGGTTCAACTTTTTGATTCTTAATTTCTTTTGACTCTTTAGAGATGAGATTAGCATTGGAAATAGCAAAGGAAGGCTCGTTGATTTTGCTTTCAATTTCAATAAATTCTTGCCGTTCAACCTTTTTTACCTCAATTTCCTTTACCTCAATTTTTTGTGAATTAACCTCTTGTAACTTAATTTGTGGTGTTTGGCTTTGTTGTGCTGTTTCAGGCGATAGATAATGTTTTTTAAAATCGCTTAGGATTCTTTCTTTTACCTCCTTGGCAATACCTTCTACTCCTTCACTATGGGTATAGACCATCGCAGGCTGTCCGTATAGGTTGGTGCCTGCAAGAGCATCCGTACAAATAACGTTTTCTCTTTGTGAAAGATACTCGTTTTGTAGCATCCCTTGTGGTAGCCTTGCTGTATTGCAAAACTGCTCTTCTATAGGGTTTAAAGCGCCTCTTTGACTGTCTTTTTGAAGGATGATAAGATCGCTTCCTGCTTCGGTACCTGCGTAATCGGTAAAGAGGTTGTTAGGCAGGCGCACGGCAGAGACAAGACGCGCACTGGAGAGCATCGCTTGGCGAATAATCTCATTTTGAGGACTATCGGCTACCCCTTGGGAGGTGATATAGGCAAGGATTCCACCTTCCTTTACCATATCCAAGCCCTTTAAGAAAAAGTAGTTATGCACCCTACGGGAGGCTTGTACCTTAGCAGGGTCACTACTACGAGAGTAACTCAAATCAAAGACAGCGGTATCGGAAAAAGGGATGTTACTGGTTACCAAATCAAACTGGTTTCTTTTCAGTGGGCTGATTTGTTCGAAGCCATCGATATGTACTTGCTCCTCGGGGTAAAGATGAGAGAGCACTTTGCCTGTGAGCAAGTCCTTTTCAAAAGCAGTAACCACAAGAGAAGGATGCTCTTCTTTAAAAGCACGGATAAAATTGCCTCCTCCTGCCGAGGGTTCTAACATTGTTTGCAGAGGTACGCCTGTTTCCTTTATTGCTGAAGCGATAGCCGAGGTAAGACGCATTGGGGTATAAAAAGCCGTTAGTACAGAATTTCTAAGACTTTGTACATAGTTTTGGAATTGCCTTTCATCAGTGGAATGTTCTCTAATAAGGGCATACAGACTCCTTACATCTTGCCAAAAGACTTGGTCAGCTTTTGCCCAGTACTTTAAATCAGCTTCAGACTGGTGGGGATTGAGGATAAACTTCAATCCCCCGAAGCCTGAATAGTGTTGTAAGAGTTCTCGCTCTTCTTGGCTTAGAAGCGTGCGCTTTTGCTTCTCTAAATCGAAAGCCAACGCCAATGCACGAGCATTACGATTAAAGCTCAGTCGTTTAAGATATGCCATTTTCTTCTATCCATAGTTCGATGGCACCCGTAAGTTCTGTGTAGAGGGATTGATAGGCAGCAGAGTGCTGAAAATCCTCATCGATTTCATTCTCGTACTTTTTAAAGTAAGGAAGCAGTTCTGGGAAGATTTTTAAGGCAAAGGGGCGCAAATCCTCATCAGCTAATTGAGTGTCGAACTCCTGAGAAACGACCTCAAAAACCATATCAAAGGGAGAGAAGAAGAGCCCATCGAAGAGTACTCCTGAGGCTATTTTATCACATTCAGGAATACTGATACCCGCCTCAAAAGCCTCTTGGTAAGCCTGCGCAGCATACTCACTTCTGTCCTTGATAAAGGCTGTATTTGCTAAAAGATTAGGAAAGCTCGTTTGTAACAGCTCTTTGAGTCTTAACTCGTAATAAGACAATGACCCTAAGGTGTTGTCAGTGTTCTGGGGTTTGGTTTGTGTTTCTTTCATTGTTAAAATTACTTTTAATGGGTTCAACAAATTTTAATTTTTACAAAGTGTCGTTCTGCAAAGATATATTTACCACGATTTTCCAAATAGGGCAAAAAGGCTCTCCTCCCTTTTCAGGAACATCTGTTTTTAAAAGGGTTCTTCTAAATTTTTTCCCTGTGCTAAGAACTCTCTCTTTGAGCCTCTCGGCTAGTTCTTCCTCCTTGATAAAAGAAAGAACATAGCCCAAGCGCTGGAAAATAGAGACAGGTGTAGAGAGGATTACCTCTGTAGGAAGCTCTTGCCAACTCAGGTGGTTTTTAATCCTTTGAATTACCTCTACTGCTTTTTGAATGCCTCCTATCTCTTTTTCATAGAGGAGCAAATCAACCGCAGTGAGCTCCAAAGAGGCTACCCGCAAAGTTCTTTCCTCTATAGAAAAAGGTAAGGTTTTCCTTTTTACTCCTATTTCTTTTAAGTTTTTGATATCCTTTTTGACAAGGTAACGAATCTTACTTTGTCCCCTAAAGGAATCTCTCAGCGGAGGTAAGGAAGTTATCACTGTAATTTCATTTGCCTGTAAAGCCTCTTTGGGAGATAGATGTACTTCTACTGCACTGAGCAGGGCTACATAGTATTCCCTTTTTAGGTGTTGCATCAGTGTTTCAATGTAGAAATAAGGTTTTCCCTCTTCTCTGATAGCTTTGTTATCAGTAGCATTACCAATGTCCACAAAACGGACGATGCTATAGATGCCATTCCAAAGAGGCAGGAGCTTTCCTTGCTTTTTAAGTGTCCCTAAAGTATTGAGAATAGTTTTTTCTTTAAGGTGAGCAAATACCTCTTTTAGCTCCTGCATAGAAAAGCTGTAAATACCCTTTTCCTCCAATGATTCTATCCACTTTCGTATGGTTAGTCCCTTCATATTGAAAATATATATCGTTGCAAAACATTTGCAAAAGTACTATATTATTTATAAAGAGCAAATATATTGGAACAAAAAGTTATCAACAGGAGGACTAAACTTCACTTAGGCTATGGTACATAATCCGTTGTGTTAGCTCACAGACTTTCTTTACTGAAAGTTTACCTAATCTTTGTTAGTATTTTCGCTTTTTGGAAGTTTTCTCAGGAAACTCAAAGGCGGTTTCACCATTTTCTTTCAAATGTATATAGGCATCGAAAGTGCTGCCTGACTTGCTTTTCATTCCTTTTATCAGAGGTGTTTTTCCTTTTTCAAAGAGCGTTTTGAGCAGCTCATCAGTAAGAGGTTTGCCACATACATTCCTAAAAAGCACATAACCACAGTCCTCATCAGGGCATTTGGCTACCTTTTCAAACAGTAATAAGGAAGCATTTCTGCATTTAGGACAGGTGATTTTGAGTTTTTCTTTTTGAGGTATATCCATAGCCAAAAATGTATCAGTAAGACTATGGGTATAGGCTTCCATATCCGAAGAAAAACTATCGGGAGAGAGCTCTCCTTGTTCTATCTTTTGCAATTGACTTTCCCATTCGCCTGTAAGGGCTACATCGGCTATAGTAAGTGATTTTACCCACTCATATACCTGCATTCCTTTATCGGTAGGAATAAGAGACTTTTGTTTGCGTTCAATATAATTGCGCTTTAAAAGTGTCTCGATAATAGCGGCACGTGTGGCTGGAGTACCTATACCTGCTCCTTGTAATAACTCACGTTGCGCTTTATCTTTTAAGGTCTTTCCTGCTGTTTCCATAGCCCCCAACAGTCCTGATTCGGTATATAAAGCAGGAGGTTGGGTGGTTTTAGAAAGGATTTCAACGGCTTTAATCTTTATACTTTCTCCTTGTACAAGTTCAGGCAGCACTTGATTGCTATCACCTTCATTGTCTTTTTCACTGTCTTTGGCAGTTTCATCAGAGTAAAAACCACCGATAGCGCGCCAACCCGCTTGTAACACTTGAACACCTTTTACCAAGAAGTCAGTGTGCAGAGCCTCCAGTAGAGTATTTTGCACTTCTTTTACACAGGGTTCAGATACCGCTTCCAAAAGTCGGGTGGCAATCATTTTGTAAATAGTATTTTCTTTTGCCGTAAGATTGGTAGGAAAGCGCTCGGTAATAAGAAGTCCGTGATGGTCTGTTACTTTCAAATCATTAACCATCTTCTTATTCAGCGCCCCAATTTTCACAAGTTTAGCTTCGTTGGCATATGCCTCACTTTCTTGTAACAAACGTATCAGCTGTGGGATTTCTTCCCATACATCCTCTGAGATGTACTTACTACCAGTACGTGGGTAAGTAATGTATTTTTGCTCGTAGAGACTTTGAGCGATTTGCAGGGTCTCATCGGCTGAAAAGTTCCATTTTTTATTAGCTTCTTTCTGAAGACCTGTTAGATCATAGAGCAAAGGAGGTTGTTCTTTTACCACTTCTTTTTCAGTGGAAATCACCTCGGCCATAGGAGACTTTTCTAATTGTTTTTGTAAGGCTTCAGCTTCCTTTTTATCCTCAATTTTAGCTGAGATACTGAAAAAATCAGTATAGCTTTTTTGGTGCTTGAGTCGTAATTGATAAAAAGGCTTCTTTTGAAAATGTGTGTGCTCTAAAAATCTTTTACAAACCATTGCTAAGGTAGGTGTTTGCACCCTTCCTAAGGAATAAATCCCTTCACCTACGGCTATACTTAGGGCTTGGGTAGCATTGATACCCACCAGCCAATCAGCCTCACTACGCTTTTGAGCAGAGGCATACAGCAAATCAAAAGCACTTCCTTCTTGCAGATTGGCAAGTCCTGTTTTGATACCTTTTTCGGTTAAGGAGCTAATCCAAAGCCTTTGAAAAGGTTTTTGACATTGCAAATATTCATAGATATAGCGGAAGATCAGTTCTCCTTCACGACCTGCATCGGTGGCTACAATGATATAGCGGAAGATCAGTTCTCCTTCACGACCTGCATCGGTGGCTACAATAATGGAACTACATTTCTTAAAAAGGCTATCAATGATTTTAAGCTGTTTTAAAGCCATAGGGTCTGACCTGTAGCCTTTCTTATCCTCAGGAATTTGTTTGGGTACCAAGATAAAGGGGCGAGGTAGAATAGGTAGGTGTTCTCTGTGGAATCCTACACAACCATACGCCTCTGGAAGGGCTAATTGCACTAAATGTCCCAATGCCCAAGTAACAGCATAATCATTACCTAACAAATATCCATCTTGTTTTTCACTTGCCCCCACTATAGCGGCAATCTCTCTTGCCACACTGGGCTTTTCTGCTAATATAACTTTCATTTTTCTACGTGTATTGAGGTTAAAAATTAGAGTTATACTTTGCGTCCCTTGGACTTCTTAGCAGTTTCTTTTTGAGCTGTTTTTTCTGATTGCTTTTGAGGGCGTTTTTCTTCTTTGGCTTTAGAAGTTTCAGCTTTTTGCTTGGTAGAAGAAACTTTATCAGTAATGTCCTTTTGAGGATTGTTAAAGCTCATCTCTACCTTGCCTTTGTCCTTGTCAAAAGTAAAATAACCGCTATAAGTTTTACCTGCTTTGCTCTGTAAACCTTCTAAATAAATAGGATTACCCTTGCTCAGTTCCTTGTGTTGCTCTTCGGTAAGAGTTACCCCTCGTATGACTGTAGGAGCCTCAGTGAGTTTCTCTTGATTAGCAAGTTTAGGAGCTTTGTCTTCAAAAAGAAATTCCACATAACGCTTGTCGGCATTGAACTGCACAGTTGCGTTAAAAGGCTCTCCTTTTTTAGAGGTCATTCCCTCGACAAATAGAGGCTTGCCTTCTTTGAGCGTTTGTTTTTGCTCCTGGGAGAGTTTGACTCCTTTGATTTCATCGGGGACTTTGATATGTTCACAGCGCAAGGCAATGATTTCATTGGTGAGCCTATCAATACTGATAATAGAAGGGATTTTCTCCCCTGTTTTGCTATTGGTAAGCTCAACTGTACGTCCCATATTTCCTGTGGTAAGCAGGTTCTTTTTATCCTCTTCTGAAAACTCGTGACCAAAGAAAGGATAATCCAATTGTGGTTCCTTGCGCATCCCGTGAATGGCTACTGCTACTTTTCCATCAACTTCCCTTAGGGACAAACGAGCATCAAAACGGGCTACTGTAGAGCCTAAATTGAAACTAATAGGTACCAATTCATTGGTTTTATAACCTTTTAAGAGGGGCTCTAATAGGTTCCTCTTCTCTAAAGACTCTCGACTCACCCCTAAGTTTTGTAACGTTTCCCAATCAATAGCATCAGGGTTGTACTTGAGTTCCTCTTGGGCAGGAGTATTTTGAGATTGTGCCTGAGCAGGAGCTTCTTGTGCTTGCGCTTGAGCAGGAGCTTCAGTAGGGGTCTGAGCCACGGCAGTCTCTCCTTCTTGTTTTAGAGTAGCTGCTTTTTTCTCTTGTTTGATATACTGCTCAGGAGATACTTCGTACTTCTTGAGGTATTCCTTACCCTTTTCAGTGAGCTTTGCCAGATGGTTTTGGAGTTTTTCTATCGTATTTACCGATTTTTCTATCGGTATTTTAAAGAAAGAAAAACGAGAGGGTTTTGGGCTTGGCGCATAAAGTTGCTAAAGAAATTAGACAGCATATTACCTTGCTTGTCTACTTTCATAAAGTCATCCAAGGATTTGCTGTCAGCAGGAGCCATTTTTAACTCTCCTTTCTCATCAATTCCTTTTACAGCCTTAAGCTGTTTTTCTTCTTTGTCAAATACTAGTAGGATATCAGATAGTTGTTCATCCACTGGGATTTGATTGTCGTAATTTGCCGTATCGGCGTGTTGATTTTCTGCCATTATTTAAACATCTTTTTTAATTTGGGGGTAAAATTACTCCCTTTGTAAGACGTCTAAGAGAGGCTGTCCTTTTTAGGCATAGTATTTCCGTTTTTGGCTTTTAAGGCTGTTACTGGCACACTGAAATGTTCTCGGATAAATTGATGTACATCCGAAAGCTTGTAGTATATTTTGCCTGATATGGTATAATAAGGCAGTTTGCCATTGGAGCGATACCTTTGCAGGGAACGTGCAGAGATTTTAAAGGTGAGCATCAAGTCTTGATTGTCCAAGAGTTCCTCACCATCCAAGCTGTTTTTGCGTTTTTCAGCTTTGTCTATTTGCTCTTTAAGCAAATCAAAACGATCCATAATGCGTTCCATCCACGCTATAAATTCTATTCTGTCGATTTCCATTTTTTATATTTATATTTGTTTAATACTTCGATTGTTAGGTCTTAATCTTAGAACACCTAAAAGTTCTTCTTATCCTTGTGAGTTCTTGTTATCCTCCAAAAGTTCTTTTAGCACACTACCCATTCCTAAGAGTTGGTCATTACCCTCTTGAGGGACTAAAATGCCCATTTCCTTTAAGGTGCGGATATAACCTTTTGCGGTGCGTTCCTTTACATCAGTCCGTTTTTGAATTTCTATGTTCAGCTCTTGAACTGTCCACAAAGTTCGCTGTTTAAAAAGAGGAGAAACTAACGAGGCTAAGGTACTGGCTTTATTGGGTTTTTGGTCTTCGTTTTTCTGCTTGCCTACATAACTGTGCATTCCCAGCTCATTGTTCCATCTAAAAAGTATTTGTGGGGTATCGCTAAGGCTACCATTGCGGATTTTCATCGGTTTGACAGCTGAGATAGGACTGTTCCTTTCCCTTTCGATAGAAAGCACTGCTGTTGCTTTGCGTTGTAGTTCAGAGCCTAAATGACCACGGAGTTTAAGTCCGCTGGGGGTGAGGTGTAACACACATACGATACAGGTTTTGTAATTACCTGCCAAAAGGTAAAGCTCTTCTATGAGTTCCACGCTTTCTTGCTCGTTATTCACAGCTCCAATAAGGTCGGCTATGCCATCGATGACCACCAAATGCACTCCTGCACATTGGTAGTAAAAACTCTCCAAGCCCTCACGAATGACCTTTAATCGCTCTCTGCGAGGGAGTTGGGTGAGGCAAAAGGCGTGTAGCAAATCAGGAAGAGAGGTTAGTTTAGCTCTTTTAAGCAGTTTGCTAATATTTTGATAGAGCTGGTCTTGAGACTGTTCTGTATCGAAAAATAGCACCACTTTATCTTTGGGGCAAGGCAGTAGCGTTGTGCCCAATGTGTCAATAGGAAGATTCTTACTGTTAAGACAACCTGCAATGAGGGCACTTACATAATGACTTTTGCCTGTACCTTCGCCTCCTGTAATACCCAATAAACTACTCTGTACTCCTACAGGAGTTTTGCCAATAGAGATGATTGTTTCTTGCTTTTTGGGAGGTTTATCCCATTGGATTTCGCAGTTTTTAAGCAGTGATAGGCTTTCTTCATAGTGTTTGCTAAGGGTCTGATAAAAGAGTTGCAATAGGTCTCTACCCATTTTACCTTGTGCAAAATAATCGGATATATCTTTATCCTTTTTAGTACCTGAAAGAGGTAAAACCAAACGGAATACTTCTAAAGGTGCTAATTGGGCTTGTTGCTCTAAAGAGGCTCTTTTACCTGTTTCGTCGCTATCAAACAAAAGGACTAAATGTCGGAATCGCATTTTTAGCTTTTGGAGTTTTTGTAAAGGAATGTGGGCTGTTTCGCTATTGAAACAGATAGCCGAAAAGCCTCTACTGGCTAAGCTCATTACATCTTTTTCTCCTGCGGTGATAAAAAGAATGTCGGCTTGTAGAGGTAGCTGTGACTCACCAAAGCAGTAATCTTGAGGGCTTCCTCCGTAGAGAAAACGCAATTTAGAAAAGGGACGATAGACCTTTAAATGCTTTTTAAAAAGGTAAGCAAACATCCACTCGTTATAGGTGGAGGTAATAGTGTAAGGTTTGCCGTCTTTGTTGGTACTTGAATAGCTTTGCAAAGAGATCACGTTGTACTTGTTTAGGATTTCTTGAGTGATGCCATACTTTTGCCAATAGGCTAACTCTTCTTGGGTAAAAGGTTTTTGGGTGAATTGGTAAGAGATAGATTTTTTAGTTTCTGGGGTAGTACTTTGTATGGTGATAGTAGGTGGTATTTGAGGTTTTTGTGTAATTATAGAGGTGGATTCCTCTAAACCCAAATGTAAATCTCGATTGATAATCTTTAAGATTTCGATAAAATCAGAGGCATTTCGGCAGTCCAATTGATAGAGGTAACCTACTAAGAAAAAACAGTCACCCCTGAAAGTATCGTTGCCAAAGTCTTTCATCTTATAAATCCCCTGTCTGTCCTTATAGATATTGCAGGAAGCATTTTTATCGTCATAGAAAGGGTTTTTAAAGTTTTTACCTACCCGCCAGTTGCCTTGTAGATAGTGCTGGAAGACCTGTAGCCCTCCTTCGGTTCTACTTAAAATATCTTGCTTTTTCAACATAACCTTTGGCTTTTTGAGTGAGGGATTGCAGGTAGCTTTCAGTGTTTTCTACCGATTGACTGATAAGGAGTTTGCGAATGCTTCCCAAGGTATAGAAATACTGTCCATAGATTTTGGAGTAGGTGATTTCATTGCGTTTGCGCATTCGCCATAGAGTTTTCTCACTTAGGTGGAGATATTGACAGATTTCTTTTTGGTTGAGCCACAAACAATCCCACTCAATAGGCTCTTGCTTGAGTCGGTTTTCAATGCTTTGGAGCTGCTCCATAAGGGCTTTCCAAGCGGATTCTTCAATGGTGATTAAATTCATTGCGTATAAGATTAAATTCTCGGCGGAAAAGTTCTAACAAATACCAAACATAAACTGCCAAGTACTACCCATTGAAATGTGCATTTTAACGCAGTTGAAGTGATTTTTATTTATTTTATTGGTTATAAGTGTATTACAAAGTAATTGTAACGTATTTTGGGAGTATAAACTACTTTTATAGGAAGAAATGTTTAAAAAATGCCAATGGGCTATAATGGGCTTTTTTTGAGAAATGGAGGTAAAAGTGTGTTTAGGGAGTTTCTATAGAAGAATTGAGTTGGAAATAATAAATATAATTGAAAATAATGAATATAATATTTGAATAAATCCTTCTCCCTAAAAAAGGGAAACTGTCTATTTCCCTAAAAAACTGATTAAACAATGTTTAAACGTTTTTATTTGAAGTTAGCAAAACTACTTTTGGTCGGAGTTGTTTATATGATCTAGTAAAGCCACTTTTAAAGCATCGAGGAAAGGTGTAAGGTTTTTTGAGCGTCCTTTCATACGATGAAAAGTGTGATATAGATCTCCCAATTCTACCTTGAAGAGCTTTTCAAATACCGCAGTTAGCTTCTTGATAGAAACTTTTCCTGATGAAATGCGATTGGTAGCATACAAACCATAGATTAGCTCTATGAGTTCAGTCTTTTGCCCTGTCCATTCTAAGAGATTTAGAATTTCTAAAGGCATATCTTCTTCTTCACGAGTACGAAAAAAAAAGATAATCGGAGAGTTCCTTGGCAGCCCCTATCTTAGCAACTTCAAAGCTACGACAAGTAGAAAAGGCTCCATCAAAAGAAAACAAATACTCCTCATTGCTTTGAGGAAGGTAGTCGTAATTGCGAGTAAAATACTCTACATCGCGATTAGTTCTTCCTAAAGCAATGTAACTAAAGAAATCGGTTGCTTCTAAAGTCTCTGATTCTTTAAACCATTGGGCTTCTTTGTCTTTTAGAAGCTTTTTAGCTGCCTCAGTAGAGAGTAAAGTTGCTTTACTTTCTATCTGGTAGATCTCATTATAGAAAATGAGTCTGCTAACCATTTGAGGTTGTACCTCGCGGAAGAAATGTATCTCTTCTGCTTGGCCCGTAAAACCTTGTTGCAATACCTCTTCCTTGACCTTCCTTAAAAGGTCTTTTAGGAATTGTACCATTTGTAAAGATTCTTTAACTACGGCGGATCCTTCCAGCGTGGTTTGGCGTTCTCTTACAGCCAACTGATTCAAAATTTGTTGAAACATAAATTAATTATTTAAATGATTTATTGCGCTATATTACAAAAAAACAATGATATACGCAAACTAAAAAAATCTTCATTTTTTAAACAGTTGGTTTGCAGGAGATTTACAATTAGCTCCACACAAACGTGCGCTGCTGCATAGGCTTCTACAGAAGCCTATGCAGCAGCGCACGTTTGTGGGTGCAAAGGTAAAATTTTTTGTTTATATTGTCAAGATGTTGTACCTTTGCACCCTGAAGTTACTGAGAAAATAGGTATAATCAAATGAAATAAGAACCATTACTAAATCGTTACCTACTCTTATTGTAATTCCTGTATCTTCTTTATTTTGAATAGATTATAAAAGTAGTTTCAATTTTTATAGAAAAAACCTACGGCATATCCCCCTTTAGTCCCTGCTAATCCTTCTATAACATCATAATGAGCAAGTACTTTTCCAAATTGAGGAGCAAAAATCTCATAGATTTTCTCTTTGCTATATTCGGCTTCTCCGTTAAGAATACGATAAAAATAATCAGTGAAAAGAGGATATGCCCAATCACTATGTACTAATGTATCAGTGTATTGTTCATAAAAAGATATGATTTTCTCTTGTTTAAATGTATCTAATACATCTACAAGACGCGGTATAATATGATAGTTAGTAACCGAACGCTTCTTAGCCATCACATTGAAGAGTTTATTACCAAACATTTCTCCCAAAAGTGCATAAGTCTCAGGGTAATCTTTATATTTCAACACTTCCAACTCTATAGGCAAACGTTCAAAAGCTGCTACTACGGCTTTCTCGTCAGAGTCATCCATTGCAAGTAACGCTTCAAAGTATTCACGCACTTTTTGAACAAACGACTGATAGTGCGAGGGTAGCGGAACTGTAGCAATAGCATTTGCTAAGAGTTCCGCATTTCCTTTCTGTTTGTTGTTGCTGTACAATTCGTAAAGTTTGTCAATACTGCGTTGCGTACCGAGTTTGGCTAATGCTTTATAAGCTGCTCCTCGTACCACTTTATTCTTATCACTTGCCAAACTGATGATAAAGTCTTCTGTTTTTTCATCTTTCTTATCTGAAAGTATAATGACTGCTTCAGCTTGTAGGTTAGGCAAGTTTTCGGCAAATATTTTATCTACCAAAACATCCATTCCTTCATAACCTAATTGATGTAGCAAACGCAATCGGCGTACGTGTTCTGTTTTGTCCTCCAAACGAAAGTCTGATAAAAGAAAGGGGAGCATTGCTTTCCCACAAGTAGGGATAATAGTTTCCTCTACATAATCGGCAAGTTCGGTATATTTATCTGCTAAAGCATAACTCAAGTAACCATAAGTCCGCGAATCGTCAAACAGCTTGCGTTCAAAAGCATCTTTAAGCACCTCTAAGCGTCCCGACTTGCTCTCAGTAAGAGCTTGTAACACAGGTTTAAGCTGTAAATAAGAATAAGTAGTATTCACATCTGCTAAAGCGATAGTGGGAACCTGCTCGCTCTTTTCGGCTTCAGCCTCTACAGTAACACCTTGTGTGTAGAGTACTGAATAGAGCAAAGTAGCGACATTCAATAACTTTTCGGCAGCTTGTGTGCTTTCTACTTGTAGCAAAGATTCTACTTCTTGGGCTAACTTATTGAATACAGGAGCTTTTTCGCCTAACTTTTTCAGTATAGGAACGTGCTTCTGTAGGCGTGGGTCGTTCTTAGCAAACTTACTTCCCGCTATAAACAAGCGATTCAGTTCTTGTTGTAAATCGTATAAGGGTTTCATTTTAATCTGCTATTTAACTGATTTCTCGATCTCATCTGCTATGTCTTCAAATACATTTAGCTTGTTCTTCTTTGCCAAAGCTCTAAACTTTTCTACATATTCCTTAGGAAACTGATTCCAGAAATCTGCATTAGAAAGATAGTAAAGATAGTAATAAGAATTACCTGATTTTACTCTCTCTAAGGTATGATAAATCAGCTCAAACTTATTAGGCAAATTGCGCTTTAATACCAAGTGAAACAACCATATCATATCATCTGAATACGATTGAGACAGAGCTTTCAAGAGTAAATCATCTAATCTTTGACTGGTTCCTTCTAAAGCATCAAGTACAAAGAGTGCTCTATAGGTATAATTGTTGTTGAGCTTCTTAAGACTGTTGATGAAAGAGTACAGAGTAGTCACCCAGCGAGGGTCTAACCTATCTACTCTCACTTCCGATTCTTTGCGAGCATTATAAGCATAAGCTCCTGCAATACCGCTAAAAGCCTCTAAAATATTATCCGTAGCAGCTGATTTTCCCAATTGAGAACTGAATACCTCAAAGAGCTTTTCTTTGCTGTAGTTCTTATTCTTGAAAGCACTACAGAAATAGTTAATCCACATATCACTATAGCCATTGGTATAGGTGAGAAGTTGCTTATGGGTATCATAAAAGGCGAGTACTTTATCGCTGTTCAAGGTATTTAATACCCCCATCATATAGTTAGCGGTAGGGTCATACGTATTCTTGAACACTTTCTTGCGTCGTGCATTAAACTCTTTGTTCTGCAACATCTCCGCGAAGAGTGTATATACTTCTTCACAATCCTTATTTGCCAAAATATCTATATCAATAACAAAGCGTTCAAAAGCTGCGCTAAGCGCTTTCTCATCTGAATCATCTATGGTTAATAACTGCTGATAACGCTCTTGTATTTTCTCCACAAATGGCAGGAAATACTCAGGAGCAGCTACTTTGGCGATAGCTTCTGCCAAGAGCTCTGCATTGCCTTTCTGCTTATTGGTGTTGTACAATTCGTAGAGCTTATCAATACTGCGTTGCGTACCGAGTTTTGCTAAGGCACTATATGCTGCCCCTCGTACGGCTTTGTTCTTATCACCCGTCAAACTGATGATAAATGCTTCGGTTTGTTCATCCTTCTTGTCTGCTATAATATTAATAGCTTCTGCTTGCAGATTGGGGAGATTTTCACTAAATATTTTGTCTACTAAGGTGCCTATTTCTGCATATCCTAATTGGTGTAACAAGCGCAATCGGCGTACATTCTCATTTTTGTCTTCTAAACGGAAGTCGGCAATGAGGAAAGGGAGCATCGCTTTTCCACAAGCTGGAATGATAGTGTTTTCAACGTAATAAGTGAGCTCTGAATACTTATCAGCTAAAGCATAACTCAAGTACCCATAAGTGCGTGAATCGTCAAATACCTTGCGTTCAAAGGCATCTTGCAATATTTCCAAACGTCCTGAGTTGCTTTGGGTAAGGGCTTGTAGTACAGGTTTCAGCTGTAAATAGGAATAGGTAGTATTCACATTCGCCAATTGTATTGTAGGGATTTGGCTTTCTTTTGTAGCCTCTGCCTCTACAGTAACGCCTTGAGTATAGAGCACTGAATAGAGCAAAGTAGAAACACCCAATAGTTTTTCGGCAGCTTGTGTACTCTCTACTTGTAGCAAAGCTTCTACTTCTTGGGCTAATTTATTGAATACAGGAGCTTTTTCACCTAACTTTTTCAGTATAGGAACGTGCTTCTGTA